>CAYQMO010000037.1:0-19430 GCA_964418315.1 uncultured Geobacter sp.
CGTTGACTGCCTATTGAGTTCCTGTTCCAGTGATTGCAGCCGGGATTCGATTGTATCTGCTGCCAGTGCTGACAATGGCAACAGGGCGGTCATGGTAAAAAAGGCCGTAAAGATAGACGTGCGCATGCACTCCTCCTGTATCGCGGTAAACGCGATGAAGTATGATTTTTCAAATCAGGATATTAGGAGAAGGTCAGGCTGGCGGTGCGCGATTTTGTACGGGGGTGTAGGGTGATGAGATTGAAGCAGTATATGTCGGAAGCGGATAGCAACCTTGAGTGATAGTTTGTGTGAAATCAAGAGCGACCATTGGTGAACAGCCACTCGCCTGATGGTGGCTGACGACACAGATAGGGCAGTCTGAATGATCTGCGCCATCATCGTGGTGATGAAGCGCGGTCGTCACGAAGGAAAAAAGCAGGATACAGACTATGAGAAGGGATATGTGCTTTCGCATTTTGGTACACTATCTTTCTTTTAAGTTCTTGTCAACAGAGGTGGTAACCTGTTTTTTGGCCGGTTTGGGTCTACGACATAAAAAAGATCCCGAGCCGATTCGTACGATAATGGTGGGCTAAGCTGTGCCGTATAGCGCTTCGCTCAAATGGCAGGCAGCGGAATGTCCATCTGCGAATTCAGCCATTTTCGGTACTTCGCAGCGGCAGATATCGATGGCATAACGGCAGCGCGGATGAAATCTGCATCCGGGGGGGATGGAGAGAGCGGAGGGGAGATCATCCTGCAGCAGTTTACCTTTTGAAGCGGCTGATGCGTTCAGTCCCGGAATTGCGGCAATAAGTGCCTCAGTATACGGATGCCGACAGTGGCTGAACAGCTCTGCTGCCGGACCGCACTCAACGATAGCGCCAAGATACATGATGATAATCCTGTCACAGATATGACGAAGTATCAGCAAATTGTGCGAGATAATCATCATTGATAAAGCAGTTTCAAGCTTCATCTGCAGCAGAATATTAATAATCTGTGCCTGAATGGAAATGTCGAGGGATGACACCGGTTCATCGGCGATCAAAATTTCCGGAGATGAGGCGAGGGCACGGGCAATGCCGATGCGCTGACGCTGCCCTCCCGAAAATTCGTCGGGAAAGCGATTTGCTATCTCAAAGGGAAGGCCGACTGATGCCAGGAGCCGTGCAAGTTCTGCCTGTTGTTGCGATGTCGGCATTCCGGCTATGATAAGCGGTTCGGAAATGCTGTCGCCAACACGCATACGTGGGTTGAGAGATGAAAACGGATCCTGAAAAATCATCTGGGTCTTGTGACGAAAAATCTTCCGGTCACTCTGTCCGAGTTGCGCCAAAGGAGTCCCCTTGTACAGAACTTCTCCTGAGTCAGGCAGTAACAGGCCGGCCATGATCTTAGCCAATGTTGACTTGCCGCAGCCGGACTCTCCGGCAATTCCAAGAGTTTCACCGGCTGAAAGGTGGAGAGAAACCCCATCGAGAGCGGTCATAAATCGGGCAGAACGTCTCTGACCGGACACTTTGAACGTTTTTTGCAGAGTCACTGCAGTCAGGAGCTTCGGTTGGTTCATGAGCATTTCCAGCAGCGAGCTGTATGTGATGGCGCAACTTCCCGAAGCTGTTGCAGTTCCAGGTAGCAGGCGTCTTCTGCGAGCGGGCAGCGTTCGGCAAAACTGCAGCCACCGGCGTAGGCTGTCGCAATGTTAAGCTGGCCCGGCATTGTCGGTAGCGCTCTTCCCGGTTCGGTATTTTGCGGCAAAGAAGCTAGAAGCGCCGCCGTATAGGGGTGTCGTGGTGATGTTAATAAAGTTGAGGTCGGAGCAGACTCAACAACCTGGCCGGCATACATCACCGCAGTATGGTCTGCCCGTTCAGCGACAATCCCCAGGTCGTGAGTAATTAGCAGGATTGATAATCCGCCGGTTTTCCTCTGATCATCGAGAAGTTCCAGTATCTGAGCCTGAATGGTTACGTCAAGCGCCGTTGTCGGCTCATCAGCAATCAACAGAGAGGGGCGACATGCCAGAGCCATGGCAATCATGACACGCTGTCGCATGCCGCCGCTTAACTGGTGAGGGTAGTTGCGCATCCGGTCGCCTGCAGACGTGATTCCGACGCTCGTCAGAAGTTCTACACCACGCTCCTGGGCATCGCGCAGCGACATTCCCGAATGCAGAAGGAGCGGTTCAGTCAGTTGATCTGCAATGCGCAGTACCGGATTAAGCGAAGTCATCGGTTCCTGAAACACCATTGACATCCGCCGGCCCCGAATGCTGCGCAGCTCATTTTCCGCAAGCGCCGAGAGACTCTCCCCCTCAAAAATTATTTCGCCTTGGCTTATAAATCCCGGTTGCGGCACAAGCCGCATAACTGCAAGGGCGGTCATGGTTTTTCCGGACCCGGACTCGCCGACAAGCGCAAGCACCGATCCGGTAGCAAGAGAAAGTGAAATCCCCCTGACGGCTTTGAAAACAGTTTTTTCAACCGGAAAAGAGATGTGCAGATCGTTTACAGTGAGAAGCTGAGTCAATGGGAACTCACAGAATTGAGGAGGATTTTATAAAAAAACTTTTTCAGCTTATAGCCGCAAGTCATAGAAAAAGTGCCATTTGTACACCAGGCTTAAAAATCCGGCAATCAAAAAAATTGACATACTACCGCATAATGTGTTTTTATCCTCAAGTTTTGCAACTACTCTATTATATGCGCATACTGATCCTACCGGTTATTGCCATAACTGTTTTGTCGTGGCCGGTGAAAGGCAGAATACAAGCAGCAACTATGGACGAAACCATCCGGGTTGCTATTGTGAAGTCAGCCTCCGAAGTAACGGTGGCTGGTGAAGCTATACTTGTGACCAATGAGGTCGGTGCGCCACTCGCCATGTCGCTTCCTGTTACGGTGAAAACTCTGAAAGATGCCTTGCTGGTTGGAGATAAACTATTCCAGCGGCTGTCGTTTTCCGCCTCTTCTGCAGTGTATATCAACAATAAACCGTATCGTGGACTTTTAGAGCTATCCGTATCAGACAAAGGGATTCTGGTTGTTAACCAGTTACCGCTTGAAGAGTATCTCGTAGGGCTGATTAATAGTGAAATATCTTCAGCGTGGCCGATTGAAGCGGTTAAATCCCAGGCAATAATCGCCAGAACATATGCAATAAATAGAAAAAATATTCGGATAACAGCGCCATATCATTTGGAGTCGACGGTTCTCGATCAGGTCTATAATGGTGTCTTGACCGAAGATAGTCGATCCCGTCGTGCTGTTCTTGAAACGTCGGGTGAAGTGCTGACGTTCGGCGGCGAAATTATTCAGGCTTTTTATCACTCCAGTTGCGGGGGCGGCACCGAAGATTCCGAGAACGTCTGGGGTGGCTCTTCATTGTACCTCAAAGGAGTTGAGTGTCAGTACTGCCTGACCTCGCCTTCCGGTACCGCATGGGAAAACAAGCTTTCCCTTAAAGAGCTTGAAGAGCGACTCCGTATGGGCGGACAAAAAATCTCAGGCTTGTACGATATCAAACCGGGTCCGCTCAATTCACGGGGACGCATTTCAAATTTCTCACTGCTCGCGGCCAAAGGGAGTTGCACCATCAGTGGTGACCAGTTTCGCAAAGCGGTCGGCTACGGTGTCATTAAAAGCACCCGCTTTACCATGAAGAATATCAATAATGAAATAACCTTTTCCGGAAGCGGTAATGGCCATGGTGTTGGTCTCTGCCAATGGGGCTCCAAGCAGCGGGCCCTCGACGGCTTCTCCAGCGGAGAGATACTAGCCTACTACTATCCCGGTACTCAGTTGAAAAAGCTCTCTGACAGCCGTTAAATGCCTAAATTACCTGCAGGATTTACATGCTCGTAAAGGATTTTACTTTTCTCCTGCCGCAGGAGCTGATTGCCCGCCACCCTCTGGAAAAGCGTGATGATTCGCGGCTGATGATGCTTGACCGCTCGTCGGCAACAGTTTCAGAAGATAAGTTCAGCAATCTTCAGGAGTATCTCAGCCCGGGAGATCTCCTTGTATTAAACGATACTCGTGTCATTCCGGCACGATTATTCGGACGGAAAAAGAGCGGCGGCAGGGTGGAAATCTTTCTGTTACAGCGTATGAGCGGTTGTGACGAATGCTGGGAATGTCTGGTCAAGTCGGCGAAGAGCTTTTGTGAAGGGCAGGAAATTCTGCTTGAGTCCGGCATGGTTGCAACGATTTTTCACCGCTCGGCTTCAGGAAACTGGCTGGTCCGGTTTTCCGGAAACGAGCCGTTTTATCTCTGGCTGGAGCGGGAGGGTCATGTGCCGCTTCCCCCTTATCTGCAGAGGGATGACATCCCCGAAGATCGAGAGAGATATCAGACTGTTGTGGCGCGCGAACCTGGTGCGGTTGCAGCACCAACAGCCGGCCTTCATTTTACCAACGAACTGCTGAACCACTTGGTTCTTAAAGGTGTTGAAGCCGCTTTTCTAACGCTGCATACCGGCCTTGGAACCTTTCAGCCGGTACGTGTCGAGTGTGTTGAAGAACATCAGATCCACACGGAGCGTTATGTCATTCCACCCGAAACGGCTGATGCCGTTGACAGGACGAAAGCCGCCGGTGGTCGCGTCGTTGCGGTCGGGACTACCTCGGCAAGAACCCTGGAATATTCTGCACAGAAGTACGGAAAGGTTACCGCCGGTAGCGGAGAGGCGGATGTTTTTATCTACCCTGGGTATCGTTTCAAGGTTGTAGACGCCCTGATTACCAATTTTCATCTGCCGGAATCGACGCTCCTGATGCTGGTTTCCGCGTTCGCTGGGCGTGAATTCGTTCTTGAAGCGTACCGGGAAGCGATCGCCAGAAAATTTAGATTTTACAGTTACGGCGATGCGATGTTTATCACTTAGAGGGGTTGCGTGTCGGAAACTTTTTCTGTTATTCATTACGACTCATCGTGTAAAGCGCGTATAGGCTCTCTGAAAACTCCTCACGGTGAGGTTGAAACACCGATTTTCATGCCGGTCGGCACTAATGCAACGGTGAAAGCGATGACACCGGAAGATTTGATTGCCGTAAAGGCGCAGATCATTCTGGCTAACACGTATCACCTCTATTTAAGGCCGGGACATCGGCTGGTCGCACAGATGGGCGGCCTGCATAGTTTCATGAATTGGGATAAACCGATTTTGACCGATAGTGGCGGTTTCCAGGTGTTCAGCCTTGGCGAATTGCGCAAAATCAGCGAAGAAGGGGTCAAATTCCAATCGCATCTGGATGGCTCCTACCACTTGCTGACTCCTGAGCTGGCAACCTCTATTCAGGAGGCGCTCGGCGCTGATGTCATCATGTGCTTTGACGAGTGCCCACCCGTTACCTCCGATTATCAGTATGTCAGTCGCTCCCTTGAGCTGACGTCACGGTGGGCGGCGCGCTGCAAACAGGCGCATGGCCGGAGCGATCAGCAGTTATTCGGTATTATCCAGGGGGGGATGCATTTCGATCTGCGCGCCCGCAGCGTCAATGATATCTGCTCCATCGGCTTTGACGGCTATGCCTTGGGCGGTCTGTCGGTCGGTGAAGAGAAGGAAGAGATGTACGGGGTCATGGAGTGCTGCTCTACACTGTTACCGCAAGATGCTCCTCGCTACATAATGGGTATCGGTTCACCGGAGGATCTTGTTGAAGCGGTCTGGCACGGCTATGATATGTTCGATTGTGTAATGCCGACCAGAAATGCCCGTAACGGCATGCTTTTTACCAGTCAGGGGCGGGTCAACATCAAGGCAAAGATTTACGAAGAGGATGGGGGGGCACTTGACCCGGTCTGTAGCTGCAAAGTATGTAAAAACTATTCCCGTGCCTATCTGAGACATCTGTATCGATCGGGAGAAATTCTGTCATCTCAGTTGAATACCTATCATAATCTTCATTTCTATCTTGATCTTATGAGGAGAGTCAGGGAAGCGATCCTGAATAACGGCTTCGACGAATTTCGAAGGTGCTTTATATCGACAATGCAACAGAAACTATAAATTAAAAAATGGGAGGATAACAACTATGTTTGGATTGGCTTTTGCGATGGGAAGTGCTCCTAGTGGGGCGGATGCTGCTGCTGGAGGCGGCATGGCGGCGTTTCAGCAGATAATTCCACTGGTGTTCATGTTTGCGATTTTTTATTTTCTACTTATTCGCCCGCAACAGAAAAAAGCCAAAGAGCATAAAGCTCTGCTTGAGTCGATGAAGAAGGGTGATAATGTTATCACTGCAGGCGGTGTTCATGGTAAGGTAACCGCTGTGGAGAACGAACTGGTAACCCTTGAGATTGCCAACAACGTAAATATCAAGATAACCAAGAGCTACATCGCTGCAATAAAGAAGGATTAGTTTAAAATCCGAAAAGGAGAACAAGCCTTATGCCAAAAGAAACCGGCTGGCGTATAAGCCTGATAGCTGCGTTTGTTGTGCTGTCGTTTCTGTATCTGACCCCGACTCTGGCGAGCAAATTGCCGTCCTGGTGGGGAACCTTTCTGCCCAAGGACAAGATCCATCTCGGACTTGACCTGCAGGGGGGTACGCATCTGGTAATGGAAGTTGATACCCAGAAGGCTATTGAAGGGTCGCTCGACCTTGTCGCTACAGATCTCGAAGATACTTTGAACAGCAAAAATCTTCGCTTCAAGCGAATTACCAGAAGCGGTTCCGACAAGGTCACCCTTGTGGTTTATGAAAAGGGGACTGCCGATGCTGTGCTGAAGCTTATCAAGGAGAAATATCCCGCATATGATCAGAGCCCGACCTTTGATGAAGGTGGCTTTGTTGCCATGACCTTGAGGGTAAACGAAAAAGATGCTCAGGATCGCAAGGATAAAGCGGTTCAGCAGGCTCTTGAGACGATCCGCAACAGGATTGACCAGTTCGGCGTTTCAGAGCCTACTATTCAACGGGAAGGGATCAACCATATTGTCGTGCAGTTGCCCGGCATAAAGGATCCACAGCGGGCTATTGATCTAATTGGACGTACTGCCCGCCTCGATTTTAAAATGGTGCGCGAGGACATTTCGCCGACATCCGGTTCGATCCCTGATGATGCGGAGCTGCTAAAAGAAAAAACGATAGATCCTACCACCGGTGCTGTTTCGGAAATTCCGATCGTCGTCCAGAAAAAACCGATGATCACCGGCGACCTGTTGACGGACGCGCAAGTCAGGATCGATTCACAGTTTAACCAGCCGTACGTCGCCATTGAATTCAATTCTCTTGGTGCCAAGTTGTTTGATCAGGTTACTGCGGCGAATGTCGGGAAGCGTTTTGCCATTGTACTTGATAACAACATTCATTCGGCTCCGGTTATCCGTGAACGGATTTCCGGCGGCAGTGCCCAGATATCGGGTAGTTTCACCGAAAAAACGGCAGCAGACCTTGCTATCGTGCTACGAGCCGGAGCACTGCCGGCTCCGGTTAAAATAATACAGAATGTTACAGTCGGCCCGTCTCTCGGGCAGGATTCCATAAACAAAGGCTTGTATGCCGGATTGATCGGAGTGCTGCTGGTTGTTGGTTTCATGGCGGTCTATTACAAATTGTCGGGACTGATTGCCGATCTCGGCATGGTTCTGAACATTCTATACTTGATGGGGGCATTGGCAGCATTGGGAGCCACTCTGACTCTCCCCGGAATTGCCGCCATCGTCTTGCTGGTCGGAATGTCGGTTGACTCGAACGTCATCATTTTTGAGCGTATCCGTGAAGAGCTTAAATTGGGCAAGTCCCCCAAATCCGCTCTGGATGCCGGGTATGACAAGGCCTTTCTGACGATCATGGACTCCCATATTACCACTTTGATTACGGCGGCTGTGCTGTTCCAGTTTGGTACCGGTCCGGTGAAAGGGTTTGCTGTCTCCCTGAGTCTGGGGGTTATCATCAACCTGTTTACTTCGTTGATCGGCACCAAGGTGATCTTTGACCTGTTTCTACATCAGGGCAGAGTTAAAAAATTGAGCATATAAGGGGGAGCACCGTACATGGAACTTCTAGGCAAGACCAATATAGATTTTATCGGCAAACGGAATATATCATTCGTTATTTCGTCAATCGTTACGATTATCGGCATTATTGCCATCATCCAGATTGCTCGGGGGGCTGCTAATATGGGGATTGATTTCTCCGGCGGTACCGCCATGCAGTTGAAGTTCAGTAAACCGTATTTGATTGGCGATGCCAGAGCTGCGCTGCATAAGCATGGCATTGACAAAGCGGATCTTCAGGAAATCAAAGAAGGCAATATGCTTTTGATCAAGATGGCCGGGGCTGCTGTCGGCAAACAGTCAGAAGTGGTACAGATCGCATTTAAAAAAGAATTCGCTGATAATCCTTTTTCCGTTGAAAGTACCACTGAAATTGGTCCCTCAATCGGTGACAAGTTACGTAAAGACACTTTAATCGCAGTGGTACTTTCTCTGTTTGGAATTATCATGTATATTGCCTGGCGTTTTGACTTTAAATTCGGTATTGGTGCCATAATAGCCACTATCCATGATATTCTCTCCATGGTTGCCATCTTCTATCTGCTGAACAAAGAGGTTAACCTGCTCTTTATCACGGCTGTACTGACAATTGCCGGCTATTCACTGACCGATACAGTCGTTATCTTTGACCGTATTCGCGAAAATCTTCACAAAAACCTCAAAGGTGCCTTGCATACAATTTTTAACAACAGTATTAATGAGGTTCTGTCCCGAACCATTATTACTTCTTTAACCACTTTTTTGGCTGCTGCCTCGCTGTTTGTCTTTGGCGGCGAGGTTATTCACGACTTTTCTCTGGCCCTATTGATAGGAATTGGCGTTGCTACTTATTCATCAGTGTTTGTCGCCAGTCCGATTGTGGTGATCCTTGAAAATCGTGCTATGACAAAGAAAACTCAAACTGCGTAACCATTTTGCAGATCATGTATTTAGAGGTGTAAAATGAACAAAGAATCAGCCTTGATGGCGGTAGTTGCGCTCCTCGTTGGATTATTGGGGGGGTATCTGGTCTTCAGCATAAGCAATGCCGGTAAAGCTCAGCAGCCTGCTGCCCCCATGCAGGCAGGCGGCGGATCACCGACAGATTATGCTCAGCGCATTGCTCACGCGGAAAAAATCGTTGCTGACGATCCCAAAAACGTGAATGCCTGGATTTCCCTCGGCAATGATTATTTTGATACGGAGCAGACCCAGAAATCGATTAACGCGTATGGTAAAGCGCTGGAGCTCAATCCGAACAATCCTAATGTTCTGACGGATCAGGGAATTATGTACCGGAAAATGGGTTGGTTTGATAAGGCGCTGGCCAATTTTGAAAAAGCGGGCAAATATGATCCGAAACATGTGCAAAGTATTTTTAATACCGGCTTGGTCTATGCTGTCGATTTAAATGATCACGTAAAGGCGAGGCCGTACTGGAAAAAGGTTCTGGAAATCGAGCCGAACGGGGCGATGGCACAGCAGATAAAAAGTATGATGCAGGGTGGCGGAGATCCTCCCCCCGCAGGCAAATAAAAACAGCAAATCCCCCGCTTGTCGGGGGATTTTTTTTACACTTCAACAACTGAACAGGAACCGTGCCGGATGCAAAAAAAATGGCTTATTAAAAGTGCCGATGGCGAAATATCTGAAATTCTTGCCAGATCTCTCGGCATCAGTAATCCGGTTGCGCGGATTCTGGCTGGCAGAGGGGTAGATTCTGCAGAGGTTGGGAAACAGTTCCTCGTGCCAACACTTTCAAGTATGCCGGATCCGTACATGTTGAAAGGTATGGATGCAGCCGTCGAGCGACTGCTGAGGGCCAGAGCAGAGAGCGAAACTGTCTGCATCTACGGTGATTATGATGTCGATGGCATCAGCGGAACGGCACTGCTGGTCTCTTTCCTCCGCAAGGTCGGTCTCTCCTGCACCTATTTCATCCCCAACAGATTTGATGACGGCTACGGCCTGCATGAAGAGTCACTTCGGCAGATTGCCACTCTCGGAGTTACGCTGATCATTTCTGTTGATTGCGGGATTACGGCGGTCAGGGAGGCTGATTTTTGCCGGCAGGTCGGAGTTGACCTGATAATACTTGACCATCACTCCCCAAAGGAAACGATTCCTGATGCAACTGCGGTAGTGAACCCGCTTCAATCAGGTTGTGCCTATCCGTTTAAATTGCTGGCCGGCGTTGGTGTCGCCTTTAATCTGCTGATTGCCCTGCGCAGCCGAATGAGACAGAAAGGGCTCTTCAATACGGGAGCCGAGCCGGATCTGCGTGACTGGCTTGATCTGGTTGCACTTGGCACCATTGCTGATGTGGTGCCTCTGACCGGACAAAATCGTATGTATGTCTACTTCGGACTGCAAAAGTTGGGACAGAGTCTCAGGCCGGGTATTACTGCGCTGAAAAGGGTTGCCGGAATCAAGGAGTCAGTATCGTGCAGCCAGGTTGGCTTCAGGTTGGCTCCCCGGCTAAATGCAGCCGGACGGATGGAAAGTGCCGTGCCTGGAGTTGATCTGCTGCTGAGTAACGATCAGGTTGAATCTGCAGGTATTGCCGATGAGTTGAATACCGCCAATGCGGAACGTCAGTCCGTCGAGCAGAGTATTCTTGAGCAGGCGGTTGCACAGGTGGAAAGCGATGGTCGTTATCCTGCCCGCAAAAGTATCGTCATCGCATCTACCGACTGGCATCAGGGGGTTATCGGTATTGTTGCTTCCCGTCTGGTTGAGCGCTATCATCGCCCGACAATACTGATTGCCATTGATGCGGATGGGAATGCAAAGGGGTCCGGACGGAGTATTCCCGGCTTTCATCTGCTGGAGGCTCTTACGAACTGTTCGGGACAACTGCTGCGCTTCGGAGGACATCGATATGCCGCTGGAATCGGGTTAAAATCCGAAGCTGTTGCATCCTTTGCAGCAGAATTTGAAGTGGCCGCAGCCATAATGCTCGGCGATTCAGAACTTATACCGATCCTTGATATCGATGCGGAAGTAAAACCGACGGAGGTTGGTCTTGATCTGGTTAAAGAGTTACGACGCCTTGAGCCGTTTGGTGCCGGGAATCCGGAGCCGACCTTGCTGCTTCGTGGCGTTACAGCGGTTGAGCGCCAGGTTGTCGGAGACGGTCATCTGAAGCTTCGTATCGCTGCCGGGGAGCAAATATTTTCAGCCATTGCCTTCCGCCAGGCGAAGTGTCCGACAGACGGGTTACTTGACATCGCCTTTTTCCCGGAAGAAAATATCTGGAACAACAGGACGACCCTGCAGTTGAGGATTAAAGCGATGCGAAAGGCGGAGGCTTGATGCAGCGAAATGAGCGTTTTGATGGAGCCGACCGGATCATAAAAATTGGCTTCTGGGTTAACGCCGTACTGATGGCGCTGAAGTTGTCAGCCGGGTACTGGGGTCGCTCAGATGCCGTTTTTGCTGACGGCATTGAAAGCGCCTGCGATTTTATTGCAATATTTGCGACCATGATGGCTCTGAAACTTGGTCGTCAGCCGTTTGATGCCAACCATCCGTACGGTCATGGTCGTGCCGAAAGCCTTGCTGCGCTTCTGGTATCACTGGTCATCGCAGCCACCGGAGGCTGGATACTGTACGAGTCGGTTATCTCCATCACGGCAGGGCACTTTAAATCACCGGGGTGGATTGCCGTTGCCGCCGCTGCCATGACTATCGCCATTAAAGAGTGGCTCTATCGCTTTACAACCCGCACCGGTAAAAATCTGCAGAGTCCGGCTCTGCTGGCAATTGCCAAGGATCACCGGAAGGACGCCGTTACCTCCGTCTCAACACTGGTCGGTGTTGTCGGCGCTGTTTTCGGGTGGGGGATCATGGATCCGCTTGCCGCCGGTTTGACCTCGTTTTTTATTCTGCATATCGGCTATCAAACGTTTCGTGACGCTGCCCATGATTTAATGGATGGCAACGCGCCAGCCGATTTTATCGAAGCCCTTCAGGCTCTGGCAGAAGGTGTTGAGAAGGTGGAACATGTCCATGAAATACGTGCCCGCCGTTCCGGACAATACATGATAGTTGATCTCAAACTCGAAATGGATCCGAACATGACGGTCAAGGAGTCACACGACGTGGCAACAAATGTAAAGAAGTTGATTTTTGACCGCTATCCGGGGGTAGGTGACGTCATGGTTCATATAAATCCGCACGATGAGGAACATGAGGATCTGATCAGGCTATGAAACTTCCTGATTAGTTCTATACTTTACGAGGTCTAATATTGAGCTTTTAGTAGGCCGGTTCAAGCGAAGCGGAACCGGCGTTTTCTGCCATCGCCAGCATTGCTGCCGGATGCGCTACGCTTCATCCGGCCTACAACTCGAATACTGCAGAGCCAGTGACAAGACCGACAATTGTGATACAAAAGGAGTTGCGTACATCAGATGCTACCACCATTCAAAGACCGCTTGCAGGCGGTAAATCCAGAGTTTGAAACGTTTGCAAGCCTGCAGACCCTGCAGGTCAACCTCGGCAACCTCTGCAACTTGTACTGCAGCCACTGTCATGTTGATGCCTCCCGGCGTGGGGCGGAAATCATGGGGAAGAACGTCATGGATCAGATTGCCCAATTTCTGGCACGTCATCCGGATCTTACCCTCGATATAACCGGCGGCTGTCCGGAGATGAATCCGGATTTCCGCTACCTGATTGATCAGACTGAAGGGCTGGCATCACGACGGATGCTGCGCAGTAATCTTGCGATCATGGCCGAACCAGGATGGGAGTGGCTGCCTGAATTTTGTCGCAATCATGCACTGACAGTTATTGGCTCACTCCCCTGCTATCAGGAGAAGAACGTCGATAGACAGCGGGGCGATGGTGTCTACAAAAAGAGCGTCCAGACACTGAAACGACTTAATTCCCTCGGCTACGGAGCAGAAGTGGAGCTTGATCTGGTCTACAATCCCGAGGATGTTTTTGTCCCCAGTTCACAGAGCGGGCTGGAGGCGACATACAAGGAGGAGCTGCAGGAGCGGCACGGTATCTTCTTCAACCATCTGTTTACAATCACGAACGCTCCGATCGGGCGTTTTCGGGAGCATCTCGAAACCACCGGCACGTATTCCGACTATCTGCGTTTGCTGGCAGGGCACTTCAATCCTGAAGCTGCCGGTAATATCATGTGCCGAACCCTTATCAGCGTTGATTGGCAGGGGAGGATTTACAACTGTGATTTCAACCAGGCTCTTGGAATGCCGGTTAGCGCTGACGACGGTTCTGAAATAACTATTTCAGAACTGGATGAAGCAAGTATGAGCGGAATACAAATAGACCTTGCCCAACACTGTTACTGCTGCACCGCAGGTGAAGGTTCCAGTTGTACCGGAGCGTTGGTGCCGTGATTGCCATCGGTTTAATTGCCGCTTTCCTGATGGCTTTTGTAACGCCTGCACTTGCGGATGAAATATTGGTCAGCCGTTTTTCTACCGAAGGTTTAACCGGCTGGGAGTCGAAGAGTTTCAAGGGGACTACTGAATACAGCCTGATAAAAGATGAAGGGCAAACGGTTGTTAAAGCGACCAGTCATAATTCGGCGTCAGGATTGGTGCGGAAGATCAGCTTTCAACCGTCGAAACATCGCTACCTGCGCTGGAATTGGAAAATTACCGGGACGGTCGCGGGTGGCGATGAAAAAATAAAAAGTGGTGATGACTATGCTGCGCGTCTGTACGTCCTCTTTCCTGGCAGATTCTTTTGGCAGATGAAAGCGATCAATTACATTTGGGCGAATAAACTGGCAAAAGGGGAGTCGATACCAAACGCATTTACCACAAAGGCCCAGATGATTGCGGTAGAGTCAGGCAACAGTAAAGCTGGTCAATGGGTGGCAGAGGAGCGTAACCTGCTTGCCGACTACCGCGCCCTGTTTGGAACAGACCCTCCGGAAGCGGAGGCGATTGCCATCATGACCGACAGCGACAATACCGGCGGCAGAACAGAAGCGTGGTACGGCAACATTATCCTTTCTACTGATTCCACTTTGCTTTCAAGATGACATTTTATAGACCCTAAAGGTTTTGAAAACCTTTAGGGTCTGTCCTGAAATAAGTGTAATCTTGATTGCAACTCCCTAATGTTCCATTATCATCCCGATCGTTCGGAGGATTCGTGTCAAGACCGTTTTACAGTTGGGAAGGGGATGTACTGGTACTCAATATTCTCGGCACTCCCAATGCCAAGAAGGACGCTATCGGCAAGGTGAAGGGGCACCAGCTCTGCGTCAGTGTCAAGGCGGCGCCGAGAGCCGGCAAGGCTACCGATTATATGGTGCGCTTTCTGGCAGAAGAGTTTGATGTTTCGACGAGCGATATACAGGTCGTCTCCGGCAGGATGAATGTCAATAAAGTACTCCGCATAAAAGCACCAAGACGACTGCCGGAAGTTATCGGACAACAGGAACTATCTCTCTGATAAAAAATAAGCTGCTACAGCAATGCATCAATTGTCTGCAACCCCTCCAGCGCCCCGCAGGCCAGCGAAATGTGGGGCGTCGCGACTTCAGGCTCCCGTGGGTTGATACGAATCACCGTCGCATATTCATAATTCCACCCGATTCTCTCCGAGGTCGCCCGAATTGTCGGAATCGCACTTCCCGCTCCCATTTCAATAACCGCAATGCGACGATCAGTATGCGCGCTCAGAAACCGGTTAAAGGCGTTCTCCTGAATACGAGTGCGATCCGGCAGCCATGACCAGTCGCCGAACATGAGAATATTGGGGCGACTGACCTCTCCGCAGTCGGGGCAGCGTGGCAGAAGGTGACGTGCTCGCATGCTGCTTTCATCAATAGGGATGACTTCATTATTATCCCAAATAGCACTGCTGCATGGCGACTGGCACTGCAGCCAGTGGATCGAACCATGAACCTCTACAATCCGGTCATCGGCATAGCCTGCCTTTTGAAACTGACCATCGACGTTGGAGGTAACGACAAAGTACTCTGCGCCCTTCCGCTCAATCCATTTCTTAATTATATGGAAACCTTCATGCGGAATGGTATCCCGGTAGAGGTTGGTTCGGTGACCGTAAAAACCCCAGCCGAGTGAGGGGTCAGCAGAAAAATGTTCCGGATTGGCGCAGTCGATAAAGGTGAGTCCCAACCTCGCATAAGCTGGGTACGCATGCCAAAAACCCTTGTCACCGCGAAAGTCAGGCAGACCGGAATCTACTCCCATCCCCGCACCGGCTGTAATGACAAAGACCTCTGCTTCTCTGATCACCTCGGCAGCGCGCCCTATCATCGCGGTCGCTCCCGCTGCTGAATGACTGTCAGCAGGTAGTTGACCCCGAATACCAGCAGCAGCAGAATTATTGACAGGGCAATAGCAACATCGAAATTTCCTTTGCCGGTTTCCATTACGGTGGCTGTCGTCAGTACCCTGGTCTGTCCTTTAATGTTGCCACCGACCATGATCGAAGCTCCCACCTCGGATATGACTCCGCCAAAACCGGCCATCACCGCTGCCAGAAGCGGCAAGCGAGCTTCCCGCACAAGTATCCAGACCGTTTGAGTACGGGTAGCCCCCAAGGCACGTACCTGAAGTTTAAGATTGGCAGGCAGATTCTGAATTGAGGCGATAGTGATACCGGCAACGAGAGGTGTAGCGATGACCGTTTGGGCAAGAATCATGGCCGTCGGTGTGTAGAGGATTTCCATAAATCCGAATGGACCGTTGCGCCAGAGAAGCAGCGTCACAAACAGACCGACCACGACCGGCGGCAAACCCATGCCGGTGTTGACCAGGCTGATGACAAAACGCCGACCGGGGAAACTGGCCAGCGCCAGCACAACTCCCGAAGAAATTCCTATCAGGAGGCTGACAAGCGTAGCACTACACGATACCCCGAGCGAAAGCAGGGTAACCGACAGCACCTCGCGGTCAAGCGAAAAAATCAGCGTAAGTGCCATGCGTACGCCATCGAGAATCAGTTCCATAAAGCCCTCCGGATGATCAACTGACTACCGATTTCTGAATGGATGATGCGGGATGTTTGAATTATTATCCTACTGGCGGTTCATGAATTATGGAGTTTGTTTTGTAGTGTCCTTCCTGTACTTTTCGTAATCATCATAAGTCATGTTTGCTCTGTCGAGGCATTGCTGTAACTGGGGCTGGTTCGGATTGTCATAGCATTTTCTCCGCTGTTCATCCTGAAAACCGGTATACCATGCTCTGTAAGTGCAACCCTGTAATATGCAACAAAATAAAATGGTTAAGATTGCAATGAGTCGATTCATTCCAGCCCCGCTACTTCTCTTTCAGAACAAATCCAACACCTCTGACAGAGTGAATCAGCTTAGGTGAAAATGGGGTGTCAACTTTTCTCCGGAGATAATTTATGTAAACATCTACAACATTTGAAAACATATCGACAGGCTCTCTCCAGCAATTCTCTACAATTTCTTTTCTAGTAACGGGATGCTCCGCATGTCTGCTCAAATAAGCAAGGATCAGATATTCCGTACCCGAAAGTCTGATCTCGGTGTCGTCTCTCCAAACCCTGTGATCGACGGGATCAATTCGTAGATTGGCATAGCGAATTTCTGAGCCTCTGACCTGTGAACTGTATCGGATGAGTGCCTTCACCCTTGCCAGTAACTCGGCAAAATCGAATGGTTTCGCCATATAAGCATCTGCACCCGCATCGAGTCCGGTAACAATATCGTTAGTTTCATTTTTTGCGGTCAACATCAAAACAGGAACCTGAATGCCAGCTCCACGTAATTCACTTAAAACAGCCAAGCCATCCATTTTTGGCAATATACTATCAAGAATTATCAAGTCAAATGCCTCATCGGTTGCTTTTTGAAGGCCATCTGAACCATCGTGGCTAAGAGTAACCTGATAAGTTTCTTTTTCAAGCCCCTTCTTTATGAAAGCGGCAACTTTTTTTTCATCTTCAATAACAAGTATCTTCATCATAATCCTCCGTACAAAATTTTGTATATACATGAATTTGTTCAGTAATAATCTCGGAATGACGTTAAAGAGAATAGCGTTAATTAATAATACATTTATTCTAATCACGGGATAGGTAGCTCATTTAAAAGATAATTACAACTATTATCTTTTATATGCTTGCTATCAATGTCAAAGAAACCTCCTAAAAATATCGCCAGTTCCTCCTTAATTGCGTCGGGAAATATATTGACAGGCGGCTATTTACGTATATATTGTCACGCAAAATAAAGTTTTTTGCAGGGAGATATCCATTGATTGTATCCATTATTAACCATAAGGGGGGGGTTGGTAAGTCATGCATTGCCACCAATCTCGCTCATGCCTTGGCTATGCGTGGCAAGAAGGTGCTTGTTCTTGATTGCGATCCCCAATGCAACACATCCTCTATTTTTTCTCCTGCCGGTGACATTGCCGAACCAAAATCATTGTATGATATTTACGCTCACGGAACTTCCATTTCTGAGTGCATTTATGGAACTTCGTACAAGGATATCGATACAGTAATTAACTCTCCACAGATATCCCACCTGGAAGTAGACCTTTACCAGGATGTAAAAAAATCGTATCAGATATTAAGGAAGAGCATTCGGAAATATGCCACTGAGCATTATGATGTAACTATAATAGACAACAATCCGTCACTCGGGCTATACACAATCAACAGCCTGATCGCCAGTGATTGTGCCATTATACCGATCGAAGCCGGTTGTCGCTACTCCCTGGATGGTTTTGTTGCCGCTCTTGAAGCGATTAGCTCCATTGCGGCGCGGGTTAACCCGGAATTACGCTTCCTCAAGGCTGTCATCAACAAGGCTGATGCTCGAACGAGTATCAGCCGTGCTTCAGTCGATCATATTCAGCGCAGATTTGCGGCCAAGGTTTTTGCTACAGTCATTCATACAGATACAAAAATCAAAGAGGCCGTGGCTCAAAAGATTACAGTATTACGACATTCTCCTTCATGCACGGCCAGTCATAAATTTCGCTCGCTTGCCAATGAAGTGTTAGGACTCTTATAATGACAAAAGTTCGCGGTGGTAAAGGTTTCGACGCCCTGTTTTCACGGTTCTTTGACGAACCCGGCCTCAAGTCTGCTGTTGATAGCCTGCATGACAACTTTACTTCGACCGAGCCTGGTCTCCCTGACGACGACACGCCGGTTGCCACTGTTGCCGCAAAAAAAGAGGCTGCTGCACCGGTTGCCGCCCCGCCTGCCGCGAAAAAAGAGGTCGTGACCAGAGTCGCTCCCTCCTCCACCAAGAAAAATGTTGTCGCCAATGCCCTCAGCAAGAAACATGCTGCGGCGACGAAACCTCCTGCCAGCCAAAAAGTCGCCGCCCCAAAAGAAGAGAGCGAACTGAACGAGCCGGAACAGGTTCTGGATCAGGAACAGTTGGCAGAGTTGGAGGCTTTATCAAGCAATCTGACAACAGGATGGAGTATCGAGTTATTAGACCATCTGGATGAAGAGCCGAAGATTGAGCCGACGAACGAAACTCCTGAGGAGCAATCGAATGAACCACAGCCGGTTGTGTATGAAGCCGTTGACGCTCCGCTCGAAATGGAGCAGCCACTCCCCGCTGACGCTGTAAATACTACTAAAGAGCTGGAGATCGAACAGATGGACGACCTATCGCCGGGGGAATCGACTGATCAACTGCCGGTCATTGATATCCTCAAGGATGCCGTTAACGATGAGCAGGATGATCCGGATCTTGATGATCGTCAGTTTGAGGACTTTTTTTCGCGGAAAAGCGGGATATCTCCCGCTCCGGTTGTCGCCGCCGTGCATGAAACTTTTGTCGCACCGGATTTACACCAACAACCAGCTCTCGTTGCCATTGCGGTTCCTGACGTCAGACCGACTCCCGCCGAAGAGCATGAGACTGTAGCCATTCCGATTAACGTGTCGGTTGCAGCCCCTGCTGCTGCCGTGACTGAGATCGTAGCTCCGGTTGTCCCAACTGCAACCGTACGGGAGACTGTTGCAGCTCCGGTTGTAATTGAACAGCCTGTAATTGAGAAGCCTGCGGCTCCGCTTGTAATTGAACAGCCTGTAATTGAGAAGCCTGCAGCTCCGCTTGTAATTGAAAGGCCTGTAATTGAGAAGCCTGCAGCTCCGCTTGTAATTGAAAGTCCTGTAATTGAGAAGCCTGTGGCTCCGCTTGTGATTGAACAGCCTGTAATTGAGAAGCCTTCGGCTCCGCTTGTAATTGAGAAGGCCGCAGCTCTGCCTGTAATGGAAAAACCTGCTCCTGTTGCCGCTGTCAATTCTACTGACGATGACGATGACGACCTTCTTATTGGGGACTTCTTTTCACGGAAAGCAACCCCCCCGGTAGCCTCTCAAGCCATTCCGGTTGCAGCCCCTGCTGCCGTAAGAGAGACTATTGCGGCTCCGCCTGTGATTGAGAAACCTGCCCCTGTTGCCGCTGTCAATTCTATTGACGACGACAATGACGATGACG
>CAYQMO010000037.1:19530-22902 GCA_964418315.1 uncultured Geobacter sp.
AAACCTGCCCCTGTTGCCGCTGTCAATTCTATTGACGACGACAATGACGATGACGGCCTTCTTATTGAGGACTTTTTTTCACGGAAAGCCAAACCCCCGGCAGGCTCTCAAGCCAAAGTGCATGCCCCTACTGTCGCTCCGTTTGCACATCAAAAACCGACCCTTGCTACCATTACGGCTTCTGCGGCTAAGTCAACCCCTGTTGTTAAGGCGGCTCATACTGTCAGGGAGGAAGCCACTATCTCCCCAAAAGCCGCCAGAGCAGCAGAGAAGCCACTGTATCAACCACTCGTTCATCCACATTTTCAAGCTGAGGATCTCTCAACCCATGCAAAGCGAAGGCCACTTACAAAGGATCAGGGCAGAATACTGGTCTATCTGTTTGAAGTTGCCCAAGGCTGCTCAAACGTAGAAACAATTCGCAGGGAACTGGCTATTGACAGCCATGCCGTTCGTGAAGCGTTGCTCGTACTTGTTACGGATGGGTATTTATACCTCCTTGACAAAAAGAGGGATAGCAGATTCAACCCTGCCGGTTTCAGCTATAGAATGAATAACTACCTCTGTTCCAAATACGCTTCAAGAGCAAGAAGAGGGGGCTGGGATCAGTCGCAGGATCAGCCTTCGGATGCTCCTGTCTGGCGGGCGAAGGGGCCATCAGCCGGACTGCCGACCTCACAGCCATGCATCTTTACCGCTAGCACACCAAAAGAGAAAGTCGCTCCTGCTGTCCATAAAGAGAGCGTGGCACCTGCTGTTGTAACAGTAAAAGAAGCCCCAGCCTTTGCTCTGGTTGGTGCATATTGGGAGAAGGAAGGACTTGAGGATTCGCTCGCGCTGAAGTGGTGCTCTACTTTCGGAGTAAAGCCGGAGCAGATGCATCAGCAACTGGAATGGGCAAGGTTTGACCTTGAAACAAACAAGCGCCGCGAAACAATAAAAAAAGATCTGATAAGCTGGTTTTATGACCGCCTTATGATAACCGGCGGGGTCTACCAGCGACCTGCCAATTACCAGACTGCGGAGGAGCTTCTTGCTGAGACTATGCAGCGCCAGCAGGAAAGTGGCCTGTCTGCGCAGGCGAAGATCGTTGAAACCGGGTTTGAAAATTCGCTCCGGGCATTTCTGGCTGATCCGGCGGCACCGCTTTACCGCGAACTGCTTGAGCGGGTCAACTCTTTTGCTTTGGAGCATCTGAAGGCGGCTAAAAGTAGCACAGAGGAGATCGGACTCGACGCTCTGTTTAAACTGCACTGGGACGCTGCGAGTAGTGACCCGGCTAATCCTTCTGTATCTTTTACCTTGAGCGGATTGGAAGCCGGGCAATCGGTCAAACCTGAATCACTTGTTGCAGGCTGGAATCTTGTGGGGTGCATAACCCATTCAAAGGCGGTACATCATGCCATTAGCCCGATTGCCACGTTAATTGAGAGCATCTGGGGTTGGAGCGATGGCCAATGGCTCTCCTACGTACCCAACAGGCAGGTGAACAGCCTGACAACTTTCGAACCAGGTAAGGGATACTGGATCAAGATGAAGCAACCGGCAAGCTGGACAATGCCGTAATAGCTGTTTCTTTAGAGCAGTGTCACCCCTATTGGTCAGCCGGATATTTTTACCTGTTGCATCTTGATTGATAATAACAAAACGACTCGAAGGGTCGACATGCACAGCCTGCTCATCATATCAAATAATCCCAAAGTAAAACTGATTCAAAAGTTCATCCAGCCACTGATCAAGACCGAGATCGACCTCGCGGTCGATTTCGACAGCGGTCTGAATGAAGTTTTCGAAACAAAACCTGCCACTGTCATAATACAGGAGCGGATTGCGGGCGTTGCCTGCGACTCCATTGTCAGGCATATAAAGCGGATGCTCGGCAGCGACGCGCCGGCATTTATCATGCTATATGAAGGCAATGTCGAAGACGCACCGCAGGAGGGTCTTTTCAAGGGATTTGCCGATCTGCAGCAGCCGGAGGAAACGCTCGTTACGGAGATAAACTCCCTGCTGGAAAGAATCCTCAGCGGCGAGCAATTCATGGATGCCGCCATTCCACACCGGTCTCCGCCGATTGCCGTTAAACCTTCAAATATTACTCCGATAGCGAACATCTCCGCAGATAGAGGGCTTCCGCCCGATTCACAAACGCCTCTACCCGACAGTGAAGAAGAGCGACCCCGTATCCTTCTGGTCGAAGATAACCTTATCAGCCAGCGGTTGATGCTGACCAGACTGACTAGCCTGGGTTACATGGTTGATATTGCTCCCAATGGTTTGAGAGCAATTGCCGCGCTTGAGGCGGTAGATTATGACCTGGTGCTTATGGAGCGGCTGGTGCCGCTGATGGATGCCTTGGCAGTAACCGGGAGAATCCGGGACAAACAGTCTAAAGTTCTCAATCATGATGTGCCTATTGTTGCCTTGACCGCCAACAAAGAGCCTGGCGACCGTGAAAAATGCCTTGAAGCCGGAATGAATGACTATCTGGCTAAGCCGGTAAAGAAAGAGTTTCTGGCCGAAGTCGTTGAAAAGTGGCTGAATAACCCGGAGATAAGCGGTTCCGAAGAGGCAAAAGAGTCTGAAGAGAGTTCGGAAGCATCTTATCCTGAGCAGGATGCTGATGAAGCCGGGCTTCAGGATGCACTCCTGAGTGATGAACCTGCTTTCCCGTCTAAGCCTGAGACTCAAATAAGTGATATCTTTAGCGTGCCGGCTGCCGCACTGGCAGCAGCGACACAGACTGTGGGGGACGATATTTTTGAAAACAAACTATTGAAAGAGGTTCTTCAAAAGAGCGAAATTCTGGAACAGGCCCTTACAGAGCGCACACTGGAACTGAAGAGAGTCAACGAGCAGTTGGAGGTCGAATTTACCGAGCGTAAAGAGGCCGAAGAAAAATTTAAGCAGACCAGGGTAGCCGCCGCATTTACCAATCAGCAGTTGCTGGCTGAACTTGCCGAGAGAAAGCAGGAACTGGCGAGTGTCAACGAACAGTTGCAGATTGAGTATGCGGAGCACAAAGATGCCGAAGAAAGATTGCATCAAGCGGTAATAGCCGCCGAACAGTTGCGCAAAGATGCCGAAGAAAAGTCGGAGCAGGCCAGGATAGCCGCAGAATCTGCCAACCAGCAGTTGCTGACCGAGCTTTCCGAGAGAAAGCTGGAACTGGAGAGTGCTAACGAGCAGTTGCAGGTTAAATTTAACGAGCACAAAGATGCTGAAGAAAAATTAAATCAGGCCTTGATTGCAGCCGAAGCTGCCAACAAACAGTTGCAGGATGAATTTACCGGGCGGCAGCATGCATTGGAGGCTGTAGCCGAACAGTTGCAGGTTGAGCTTGCCGCGCGTAAGGAAGCCGAAGAAAAACTG
>CAYQMO010000038.1:0-21881 GCA_964418315.1 uncultured Geobacter sp.
GTCAATTATGATTCCTGCGAATGGGATATAAAGGGGATTGCATCTATTTTTTTGACATTGTGCAAAAGCTGCAGGTGACGGCTCAACGAGTAACCCACTCCAGCCCATTTCTTCTAACAATTTAGTGTTCGATTGTGATACCCCATCATGTGCTCCAGCTTCTACAAAAAAACCCTTGGAAATGTCCCCGATATAGGCAAGCAGCTTATTGTCGAGGCGATCCAATCCATAGTACCTATTATGCACTCCAATCTCCGGGTCTAATTTCTGGCAATAAAACCCCCAATAAACATCAGGCCCGGCAGGTACTTCAAAAGAATAATCTACATCACCAAGTATCTTAAATCCGCACCGCTCAAGGAGTGCGCGCCAGCAACCTTTAGGAAGCACACTATAGTGATTGGGGTTGCGTTCATGGTGGCAGGAGGTCTCCGGAGCTGGAACCTCCAGATAGAGCATGCCGCCAGGCTTGAGAACCTGACTGAAGCCCTCTAGGGTGAAGAGAGGGAATAGGCTATGCTCAATTACGTGGCGAGCCCACACAAGGTTCTGGCTGCCATTAGAAAACGTGAGAAATGACTGATCCATCTTCTCAACGCGATATCCCTTCGCTCGACACTCTGCAATATCCTCCTCACTCAGAGTAATTCCCAAGTATTCGAGTTTCCGGGAGCTGAAATACTCCAAGGCAGGCCCCTGACCGCACCCCACATCAAGAACATGCATGCCTGGCTGCAGGGGAAATAATTCTTCAAGTTTCACCAATGCCTTGCTTGTTATCTCAGAATGCAGGAGGCTCGGCGTTTCCGGATAAATATCTTGTGCCATCCGTTTTATAAAACGACTCAGCTGATTAAGGTTTTGAGGGGTATCGAGTACATATTCACTTTCTTCCGGAAGCGGTATGGATTCTACACCTGCCTGAATGTCCCGTATCACCAGCGTCCCATTAGCCACAAAAGGCCAGGGGAAAAATTCCTTCAACTGCAATGGGAAATCACGCTGCTTTTGCAGGAGCAGCCAATTCATGGTTGCTCCGTGGTAACCGTAATACACTTCCTTAAACCGGAGCTGTTTCTGTAGAATATATGCTTTGTGTTGAAAAACGAGACCCTCAAGACGGGTATCGTCAGGTAGAAATGGATTCTCGCGGCCAATATCAAGGTCTGCGCTATTTTCTCCCGGACGCACCAGAATGGGAGGTTCGTGTGATGCCCATCGACATCCCGGTGAATAACGCCACGTGCGCAACCAGTTCGAGCTCAAACGGTGTCCTTCGGCCTCAGTATCAGAAACCACAAGATTGGACCCGACAAAAAAGTGGCAGTCGTACCAGGCAGCCGTTTTATCGCCGTTCCGAAGAAAGATCTCTCGCCCTCTACAGAGTTGATCTTCTGTCCAGAACTCATCAACATCTATCTGCCAGAGCAGACATTCTTCCCTGATATACTTCAAAGGAGCATTTATCATTGCACATTTGCCATCCCACATCTTCCCCTGTTCGAGCCGATAGAGAGAGACATTATCCGGAAATAGTGCCGCCAGGCGGTCAAGATAGTTGGTCGTTCCGTCATTACTCAGGCCGTTTTCGTGGTATGCCTCCGGCACAGCTCCACCATATGCAAGAGCCCAGGCCGTGTCGTGTCGAAGTTCAGCCACTCCTTCCACCACATGCCAGTGCCAGCAAAATGGCAGCCGGTTGAGCACGTTTATGTGGTATCTGATAAACGGTTCGCCGTTAAGGACTATGGTGAAGAAGTGCACTGGAAGCTCTGGAGTATTGATCATGTCATTCTCAATTCAAAGAAGATCGGATCTTCTTTTTCATAATACGAGTTCACTGAAGATAATTCTTGAGGCGGAGTTGCAATGTCATGCCATATACGGAGCGGACCGAAAAAGGATCTCTGCCATCTGGGGCGAAGATTCCAATTAATCGGCAACACATATGGGTTAAAGCCTGTCATCTCTATTGCCCTGGCAAAGGCTGCCTGGTCGTTATGATCCATGACATTTTCTCCATTCTCGTCGTTATAGCGGACAGAAGAATTGACCACTCTGGCCAACTGTTCCCAGAGATATAATACTGACTGTGTTTTTTTGGTAAAAAAAAGGACTCCTGTATTGTATTCCACCAGTCCATCCAAATGTTTGAGTCCGGTATAGCGCTGAGCCCACGGGCACTCGCAGATACAACAGGCAAGCCCGAACTGCTCTGCTTTCTCAAAACCATAATCTAGTGGTCCCATGACAATGGTGTCCGTATCGAGATACAATGTATTTTCAAAAGGTGAAAGCTTTGCCATGCCAGCCTTTGCCAGAAGCATCGCCGCCGAGACACAATCCTCATAAGCAACCTCAACCCTGTGGATATGTATCGGCAAATCAGGGTGATATATCTTTAGAGAATCGATGGAACGTATGAGCAACTGATCATGGGAACTGCCCCATATCATGTAAAGAACTCCCCAATTTTGCATGTTAAAACCCATACCTGATGCGCTCCAGTATTTAAATAGTCGGTTTTCGATATGCACTGATGGTAGAATAAACCCTGGGGATGATCGCCTGACTTGCTAGTGTTTGACAAGGATTGGCAGGGTACAATCGCGGCAGGTCAAGCGGCACAAGTCCATGCAGTCCCTCCAGCAACTCCCGGCACGCGTCGCTGACTCCAAGCGACATACCAGCCATACGTTCAGATATGAAGGCCTGGTTCATTTCAGTGCAAGGAGGCAAATAATCGTGGAACATTATAATTCCGCCGGGGGCAAGGAGGCGATAGTAGTCCTGAATATCGCGAAGCACTGCCTCATAGCGGTGGTCACCGTCAATAAGAATCAATTCAGGAAGGCTACTACCAGCAAACAAACGATCAAGCAGAGGAGCCGCCTCATGTGATGTCATCGCAAGGTGAACCGCATTGTCTTTGAAATAGTTTATTACCTCATGGAAGCACGCTTTGCCGTCAGGCTCGATAGCGACCCCTTGAAAAGGCAGGCTATGGCGCTGCATTGCTTTACAAATTTCGTAGAACGTGCCTCCTGCAAAAGAGCCCACCTCAATGAATCTGACTGGACGGGCTAACATCGGCAGAAGGCTCCTGACTGCATAATATAATTGGAAGCGTTCATTGTCTGACATCAAGGTCGAGATCCCTGCGACGACAGGATCATCCTGCAAGAAATCGGCAACAAGAGCAACCGGGATCGCTTCATTAACTTCAAAAGTGCCTTGCCACCTGATAATCATGCAGCTCCCGTAAATATCAGTGAAAAGTTTTTCATTGCACGTTGATGTGTATTTAAGAATTTTGCGAAAGAACAGCTCTCCTCCGTCAAGTAAAATACGGGCATTTTCAGTAAACTGCCAGGATAAAAGGTCTATAAGACTAGAAAAATGTGGCAGAATCATTGATTCCCCGGCATAGACTAGTGACACCATCCCTAACCAGTTTCTGGCGTTATTTTCAACCAGCAAGAATCCTTCAATTGGGCGTATGCTATTTCCATGGTCGAGCTCCTTGAAAAGATAGCCATACTTAAGGATGAACCCTTTAGGTATAAACAGTGTGCGTGGCTGACGTGTGTGCTGAAAAATAACCCACCCCAGAATGATTGCCGCAGCAGGATCTTCGTTACGCAGATGTATGAAATTCCCCGGTATATCATTTTTACACAGTAACAATGCCTCCTGATAAAGAACCGCCTGAGATTCACTCCACGGATCAGAACCAAGATGAGCAGCCTCAAGTAACAGTATTAATCCGGAATCAATTACCATGTGTTTGTGCCTGTCTCCTTATTTTATTACCGCTCAAGGTTAAATCATGCGACCACCTAACAAGCTACTAATGGCACACTGCAACTGGGATGCCGACTGTTTCCAGCTATAGCGACTTGCTCGCTCCAGCCCAAGCCTGATGTGCCGAACACGTAATTCCTGATTTTTTAAATTAATCAAAGCATTCGCCAATGCCTCACAATCATCTGCTTTGACCTGAATGGCCGCATCGCCGCAGACTTCCAACATGGCCGGCGCGGTGCTCGTTATGACGGGGCAGCCACAGGCCATCGCTTCCAAAGGAGGCAAACCGAAACCTTCATAGAGGGAGGGATAGACTAGCGCCACGGCACCACTGTAAGCTGTCACAAGGTCTTCATCTGACAAACGTCCGGTCAGACGGACAAAAGCGGAACCAGGATGTGTGGCAAATTCTTCTTCCAGTTTTTCTCCGTGTGGGGAGACGATACAATACGCATGCGGCTCCGGTAACAATAAGAAGGCGTCAAGCAGCAGCCTGAAATTTTTGTACCACTCTCTGGGACCAACGAAAAGAAAATAGGGTTTTGTGATTCCGTGAGCTTTTTTAAATAGATTAATCTGCTCTGGAGTTGCAGGTCTAAAGATTGGTGTCACACCTAAATGCATGATTTGGATCGACCGCAAACCTGTTTCAGGATACCAAATAACCATATCTT
This sequence comes from uncultured Geobacter sp., assembly GCA_964418315.1. Taxonomy (GTDB): domain Bacteria; phylum Desulfobacterota; class Desulfuromonadia; order Geobacterales; family Pseudopelobacteraceae; genus JACRCG01. The sequence continues at coordinate 4,482 of CAYQMO010000038.1, forward strand.
TAGCAGTATTCTCCGAGATAGTCACAAACGCCTGAGCGTGCTCCATTGCCAGTTTTTTTTCAAGCCACCTCCCTGCTTCAAAGCGCTGTTCCCCCAACAAAATTTCGGGTAGCATGTCATACACTATAAGTAATGATGGTGTAGAAAGAGGGCTGGTATGCCATGTGGATATGAAAAGGGCAGCGGAGAGTTCATCACAAACTCTCTGCAATTTTTTCCGCTCCTCCGTTATGTTGGACTCGTTGTGAAGCGAAAAATCCAGGTAGTGATAGCCTGCCATCCGCGGTATCGTCTTGCCGCGATCCAGTATGACAATCTTCGAAGCAAAACCGGTCCCGCTCAACTCTTCCAATAGAGCCAGCCAGACTCGTGCTATTCCAGTGACACTATATTGAAAGAAAACTCCATCAATAATGATCGGTCCACCAGTAATCTGTTTCTGCCTGCTTAGATTACTCACGATAGGCTGCCGTATAATGCCCTGAGACGATACCGTATCTACGGTAGTGCCGTCAGGTACCCACGGAAGGTAGTCCCCCAAACGCACCGAGAAAGTTCTTTCTTTCTGCAACTGTAGCCAGCCATAGGTTGCCTGACTGTAGCCGTAATATTTTTCCTTGAAACGAACCTGGTCAACGGTTGTGTAGGCAAAATGCTGGAATACCAGCCCCTTGGCCTCGGTTTCACCATTAGAGAACGGTGCCTTCCGTGCGATATCACGTTCTCCATCTGACCCACAACAAATTAGACGAGGCGGTTCATGGGCCGCCCACCTGCATCCGGGTCGGTAACGCCAGGTTCGCAGCCATTCATGTCCGGGCTGCTGACTGTAGCAATTACGGCTGCTTACCACAAGGTGTGGGCCAACGAAGAAATGGCACCGATAAAATGCGGCGCTGCGCTCCGGTTCGTCTTGGAACATGCGCCAACCGTCACAGAGCTGCGCATGACTCCAGCATTCGTCAGCGTTGATCTCCCACAGAAGGCACTCCTCCAGAATGGAGTCGAGCGGTGCATTGACCATTGCCAGCTTGCCCTGCCATAACTCCCCCGCAGGCTTGCGATAGACCGTGATATTATCAGGGAAAAATAGCTTCAGTTGATCTATATATTCGCTTGTGCCGTCGATGCTGAGACCATCATAATGGAAGCTTTCCGGCAAATATCCACCGTTAGGGCGTGACCATGCGGTATCTGCAACCAGCTCGGCCGCACCTTCAACAATATGCCAGTGCCAACGGAAAGGGAGATGCTTAAATGCATCGATATGGTGGGATATGAAAGGCATACCGTTCAGCACTATGGTAAAAAAATGAACGGGCAAGGGCGCTTCTCGATGGCGAAAGAGCGCATAACCGTTTCTCAACTGCCAGTTTTCAGCAATCAGGGTATAGTCGGGATCATTTGACAGGCGCTGATAATTGTGAAAGTTCTTATACGCATTGACATCATCCAGGGCGATCCATCGCGCTCCAATCAGCTCATCGAGTTCCGCCTCGCCGGTAAACTCAGACCCGTCAATCAGCACGAGGTCAAACCTCTCGACACTGTAGCTGTTTTTGATCTTGGCAATCCCCCCCTGTTCCACACCACTCTCTTTGAGGTAACGGATGTCTTCCCGCAGCCAGTTTATCACCGTTGCCAAAGGGTACAGACTGAGATTGGTTTTACGATTGTGCCAGAAGAACTCAACAGCACTTTCAGCAGGGAATTTATCAATGGTAACAGAGGAGACGTTCAAGCACCGCACAAATTGAGTATGTGCATAGCGTTCAGACAATTGGCAAAAACGGGATCGTGAGGCCTCCAGACAGAACAGCATCGGTCGAGTCCGGTTTCTGCTCAAACCTTCCACCAGTGCCTCAGTACTGCCATCTCCTGATGAGGAACCGATTTCCAGAGCCGTCATGATTGGCTCACGAGCGGTCAGGTCTCTTAAGAGATGATAGAATTCGTCATCCCGAATTTCAGGGGGTATGATTTTATCAAGGGGGCTTTGCAGCATTGGCATATCAACCTGTAATTGCTCTGAGGCTGCAAGGTATGCGCCCATAACTTCTTTTGCATAGCCATGAAAGTGCAGTCCCTTGAATCGTACCATGCTCCGATCTGTTTCCCAAATGCCACAAGGTCTATTGCCACACCACACGACTTTTTTTAAACCATTGTCCATCTCGAAGCCATCAGACAAATGAATATTACGGTCATACACGGCATCATCAATCTGAAGAGACCAATCGATTACCTTGAAATTAGTGTCGGCAACAAACAATTCCCAGAATGTCATGTCACAGATACCGCCTGGACGCCCCTCGACTTGCATTAACTGAAAGCGTTCTTCCAGTTTTGACATCGTTACTTTATCAGAATAGCTTTTTTCCAAAAAGGAGCAAAAAGCTTCCAGTGCCCTAATGTTGTTAACTAAAACCGGCGGTGCAACGCCAGTTACAGCAAGATCGTAATCGTAGCAGCGGTAGCGTTCATAGTGTATTTCTTCGTAAAGCATTATATCGGAATCGAGATACACTGCGGAGGTAATGTTATTTAGTTGCATAAAATCCTGCAAAATAAACCAGCGCATCATGCATAAAAGTTCAAAAGAGCGGGAGTTAGTGTTCATATGTCGGTACGCTTTTTCAAATTTTCTGGCGGTGGTGACATAATCAGAATACATGATATGTTCTGCATCAGGGTATTTGTTAATCGTCGATCCATCTCCAATCAGGTAGATGTGTGACTTTGGATTGGAGTACCGTGCTTGCGCCAGACTGTAACGCAGATAATCACTGTCACCACAATGTATAAAAATTACTGCTACCGGCGAATGCATTTGAGGCTTCTCCACTCCGTGTTATCTTTGTCCGACAAGGTAAAACGTATGTTCTGTATCGTTAAAATAGAGCCGCTTTAGATGATATGTCATCCTATCAAGAAAGGAACGCGTCAGCATGATAGGATGTGCCAGGTTGAACTCTTTAGATGGGTGATAACCATCATGGCACGGTTCCCCCAAAACAAGGTGCCCTCCAAAACGCAGGGCGTTTATCATGCCAGAGAGAACAGTTTCGGCGTCCCTGACATGCTCAAGAACGTTGACGCAGATAATGGTATCGAATCTAAGTTCTGAGTGGAGCTGCTCCGCCGACATAGACAGCAGGTTTACCGGACATCCGTAAAGATTCCCAGCTTTATAGGAACAGTTTTCGAGATTCAGGTACTCATCGAGCAAAGGGTCAAGCAAAGTCAGCGAACGCATGGTTTTTCCCTGTAAAATTGTTCGTGACTGGGTAAACGGACCACAACCGATCTCCAAAACATCACCGCAGTTTTTCGGCAGTACTTGGTATCCGCCAAATCGAGCCGAATGCTCTTGAGATCTGTCATCATCAAAGGATCTGCATAGATCAAACCAGGTATAGCGTTCTACCGCCTGAGCCGCCAGCCAGCGTTGCTCATCTACAGTAACGATTCCATCACCATCCCGCTAGAAACGGTTGTCATCCATAGGTATTCCGTGGTTTGAGGCAAACCGATGGTCATGATATGCCAGAATTTTAGGAGCAATAAGCGTGGAGTAATCTGCCGCATGAAACGCCTGATCACATGGGGTATTAATGGCAAAAAGCTGAAGTACGTCGGTAATTACATCTGACCATTTGTTCGGCGACGTTTGTCGAAATAGTCTCACAGACGGATACCATGACGACTTCTCACGATCTTGCATCCAACGCCAATCAGGATTCCAGGGGAGTAGCAACCAGACCGGCACACCCAATCCTCCCGCCAGATGAGCAACTGCAGAGTCCACTGTTATAACCAGGTCAAGCCCGGAAATAAGTGCAGCAGAGTCGCAGAAATCAACAACGTTCTCCCCCGGATTAAACATGGATATTGGGATGTGGGGTGGTTTATCAGGGCCAAACTGCAAACTGACCCAGGAAATGCCACATATTCCGCACAACGGGACAAGATGTTCCGGTGAGATAGAGCGGTTAGAGGCGTTCACATGTTCCAGACGGCCAGTCCAGGCTATCCCTACTTTACGCCCTGGCAATCCTGATAATGTATCGTGCCAGAAGCGTATCCTATCTTCAGGGGGACGCAGGTAGTTGACAATCGGCGGATGTGCCCCATCGACACCCAATTCCAGCGGCAGACTCATCATCGGGATCTGATAATCTGGCTTGAATGGCAACTCCTCACCACGGCTGAAGGCGACGGCAACTCCCGGAACTGTTGATAATAACGGGGCTATAAAGCGATCTTGTCCTTCAACCAGTACAGTCGCACCCTGAGCAGCCAGAAGCGACGCAAAGCGGACGAACTGGAGGGAGTCTCCATACCCCTGCTCGGCATGGATCAATATTGAATTGCCAGATAACGATTCACCGTGCCAGCGGGGTATTTCGTCATGTAGTATTGGCACCGGGTCTGATTTACTAAAGCGCCACTCGTACTTGCACCACCCCTCTTTAAATCTTCCGGCCTTAAGCAGAGCCAGTGCCAGGTTGAACTGTAAATTACCATCGTTCGGAGCTTTTATGGTAGCCTGCTGCAACACATCGATTGCATAATCAAGATTTCCACACCAAGTGTCAAGAACGGCAAGATTGCAGTGTGCCAGCAGATAGTTTTGATCTCTCCGGATCACCTTTTCAAAACAGCTCCGCGCCTCTTCAACCTGACCTTTTCGTACCAGCAGCATTCCCAGTGAATTCAGTGCCGGAAGAAAATGAGCATCACCAGCGACACTCAAGCGGTAATACTGCTCGGCTTCATCAAACAGCCCCTGTCCATGGCGAAGTTGTCCAAGGTCGTGTAGGGCAGGAACAAAGCCACTCTTAAGGTTGATTGCCTTCAGCAGGCAGGCATCGGCTGGTTCCAACCTGCCATCTTCGAGGTACAGACTTCCGAGGCCATGATACGCTTCAGCGAGGCCGGGATCGCATTGAATCGCCTCCAGGTACTCAAGTTCAGCAGCAGGCTTATCTCCGCATCTGCGCAACAGGTTGGCACGGTTAAAATGGAACGGGGCACTCTCCGGACGTAATCGGCAGGCTTGGTTCAGGTAGTGTGCCGCCTCATCCAAAGATCCCGAAGCATCAAGTGCGCTTCCCAACGCATTCAGAACGTCAGCGTCCTCAGGCGTCTGCAAGAGACAGCATCTGAAGAGCTGTTCAGCAGCGGTGTAATTTCCTTCGGCAAAAAAATGGCACCCTTGTACAAAATCTTCCAGTTCATTCATGGAACACTTTCCCCTTCCCGACACTTCGTCTCATACATGGCCACAAATGCTGCCTCAACTTCTCTGGTTACTCCAGCAAAGTCCATCAGAGAAGAGTTGGCAATCATTGCCCTCAACTCTCTCCTCAGTGCTATCAGCCGAGCCGTATCCCTAGCCAAAGTTACAGCACGGACTACATAATCATCAGAATCGACAGCAATGCAATAGGCACAACCGATATTCTGTAAAAGAGAAACGCCGACGCGCGAGGCATGTGTAACACCTGATCGAGTTATGACTGGAGTCCCCATCCATAAGGCTTCACAGGTGGTAGTGGTGCCATGATAGGGATACGTGTCTAGTGCAATATCTACTCGTGAATACTCTTTAAGATGCTCAAGCTTTGTCGTAGTTACGACTCTCATGTCGATGCGGTCACTATCAACACCTTCGGAAGCAAACTGTGCCAGAACTGACTCTTTAACCGATCGATCACCCAGAGACAGACTCTTCAGGTACAGCCTGGAACCTGGTACAGCGCGGATAATACGAGCCCAGAGTATGAGTTGCTGCCGCGTAACCTTTGCGAAATTATTGAAACTGCAGAATGTTACAAAACCGTTTGCAAGACACGGGGGTGGTGCAACAGCAGGAAACTCCATGGGCGGTAGGTAGCAGCAGAAAATTCTCGGCAGGCGCCAGAGGCGCTCACTAAAGAGGTGATCTGTCATACCTGGAGGATCACAGACGCTGTCGGTCAGAAAGTAATCGATTTGCGGGAGACCGCAGGTGTTGGGATACCCTATCCAACTTACCTGAAGTGGTGCCGGACGTCTGGCAAAGACTCCGATTCGATTATCTGCGGTATAACCGGCAAGATCCACAAGAATATCTATCTTGTCCATGCAAATCTGTTGTGCAAGTTGATCTTGTGATACCCTTGCCATATCCAGCCAGGTGCAGGGCAACGCCTTAATGCGATTAGTCGTCGCATCCAAGGTGGTGCCAAGTGAATAACACACGACAGTAAATTTTTCATAATCGTGGTGTATAAGGATCGGTTCAACAAAGGATGTGACAGAATGAGTGTAAAAGTCGCCGGAAACGTATCCAATGCGTAGTTTACCGGCTTCTTTCCTTTGCAAAGGAGGTGTGGCCGTATCATAGTAAATACGACGGGCTCCAAGGGCGAGACGAAAGTGCTCCTGTGCAACGAACTCCGGGCTCAGATCTGCGCAGTAATTAAGTGCAAACAGATAGTTGCCTATTATACTTACATCATTAGGAGCAACCTCCAGTGCCTGCCGATACCAACCCGTGGCTTCATCAGGTCTTCCCATCATTGAACTTGCCCGGCCGAGGTTGTTCAGTGCACGAAAGTTTCGTGGTTCAATAGCGAGGGCATTTCCCAAAGCAATGCAAGCATTGTCAAACTGGCAAAACTGGATCATCAAAATACCCATATATACCAAGGATATAACGTGTCGCGGATTAAGTGCAATCGCCGCAGAAAGACACTGATTCGCCTCAGGGTATTTATTCTGATCCATGTAGACTCTGCCAAGAGAGCTTTGAGCATCAACATAGTCAGGGGCTTGTGCAACCAGTCTCTTCAGGCAGGCTGCAGCTTCTTCCAGTCGGCCAGTGCAAAATAGCGCTTCTCCCAGCAGAAACTGTAACTCAGTAGAAGTCGACATTTCCGCTTCAAGCTGCACAAGTATAGGTATGGCTTCCTCATAGCGACAAAGATATATCAGGCTCAGTGCCACACCGGTCTTTGCCTCTATGCTATCCGGTGATACTCTCAAGACGTACCCAAACTCCTCAAGAGCCTCCGTGAACTTTCCGGCATCAAATGCCTGATTAGCGCATTCAAGCAACCACATCACAGTTGAACCAGTCCAATCGGCTTCAGAAAGTTAGTCATATTTTCATTTCTGCATTGACAACTGACTTCAATTGAATAATCAGGTGAACTATAAGCCTACTGGTTTCATAATCGCCGACTTTTTGCAAACTGGTCAGAATAGTGGGGATGATTTCATCGTACAAGTCAATGTTATTCAAATCAAAATCATCAATTTGCCAAATTACCTTCTGAACCAAATAATTTTCCAATTTAGTAATACAGCTATTATGGTGGATTCTACTTGGCAGGTAATTATCTTCGATATAACCAGCACCTATCATTCCAATTAAGTTGTCTGCAGCTTTATAATTTTTATCAATATTTTTACTTTTATCTAAATATTCCAGAGATTTACATTTGTCGTTTAAAGCATAATAGGCACAAGCTAGTAACAAATAAATGTATACGTCACTCTCGTTAAAAAACAGCGCCTGTTTACAATTATCAATCGTTTTTTCAAACATATTGTTATTATATGAGGCGTTTGCTAATTCCTTTAATTTAGAATAGTTTAATGCCATAATTTCAGGTTGCTCATCCCCAACAGTTAGGGGAGTTATCTCAAAAGATGGGGCAAATTGTTTTTGTATCCTAAATTTTATGTGGTCTTTCAGTTTAAGTTCCACAGCCGTTTGTAACATTTGTAAAGGTTGTTGCACCATACGATCATTCAGCATTAAATCTTGCCATGCCAGAATTTCCTGCTGTAGATCGTTGGAATTAGAAACAAATCTATACTTATGTTTAAAATCAATAATATCACTGCAAAGACAAAATGGATGGCATATCGCCTGGTGATATTTTAATTTTGCTGATCCAAAACAGATTAATCCAATTGAAGCAGCGTCGCAAAGCCCTTGACCAGCACCACATGCAATAAGATTCAGGTAATATTTACTTTGAGACAATTCCTGCAAATAATTGTAAGGAGATTGCAAATTTTGAATATCATCAAAATTGGACATTCCATACCTAAAACGCACCCTGATATCATACTCCAATTGCAACAAGAACTTAATATCAACTGGACTATGACAAGCTTTATTGCCATGTGCCAAAGCCATAATAAATCTGTTATCAATCCATACTGAATCGTCCTGGACATTGTTTTTCAGGGTTCTTGTGAAAACAGGATCCCGTGGATATGGAAAAGAAACTGATTGGGGCAAACGATACACCCAATCTGTTGCCGTCATCATATGATCCAGAAACAGGTCATAGCCGTGCAACGGGCTCTTTATAGAACTACGATACTCGTTGTCGTGATGTTCATTTTGCAGATAAGCAAATACGGTTTTTGAATTGCCAGAGGGCCTAAGAATAGGGTCAAGTGAAATAATAACATCATATTCTTCCGACTCTATCTTACTGACTGAATCTAATGAATACTTTGAAGTATCAATTTCAGATTTGTACCTGTTTATTTTTTGTCTGGAAATTCTTGAGTCGTGGCAATACGGAAGGACATACCAGTCAGCTTTGAAAAGATTCGTCATCTCTAAATAAGTATACTTTGATGGCCACTTATTGATGACTTTTAAAGGATTAGCAATGTCATAAGCTTCATTTTGCCATGGGCCAAACTCGTCATAGTTCTGCTTAACAATTGCTATCTTCAAGGCACCTGATCCATATCCTGTAAATTGTTTTCTTTGTTTAATTTTATTTCTATATGGATGACGTAAAAGCATGTCATCTGGACCTACCCATGTTCTTTGATATCCTAAAATTTCTAAATAGTTAAGCAGATTTTCCCCGTATATTTCTGATTGTGCACATTTGAACCAGTTATACTTTATCAGCAAGTCAGGGCAGTATTTGCGTATGGTTTCAGCGGCGCCAAGCAGAACATTCAGTTCGCTGCCCTCGGTGTCGATGCGCATGATATCAACGGATTCAATGTCAAACTCCGGTATAAGCCTGTCGAGAGTGAACGCTTCAGCACTCTGCTCTAAAAACCGGCGATAATTCGGGTTGCCCACACACGCCATATGCGACTGCACCTTGCTTACAGGAACTCGCAGCGGGCAGCTTCCCGAAAAATTTGCCAGCACGTTATTGAACAGGGTAAATCGGTCATTCATGGAGTTTAGGAAGATATTTTGCTGCAAGATCGCAAATACATCTGCATACGGCTCGAATGCCCAGCCCCGGACATTTTGGCGTACTGCTCCCACGAGCGAAAATGTTCCGATGTGGGCTCCTAAAACAATAACAAAAGGGTGTTCATATTCGCAACACAGACTATGAAACACCTTCAGAGACATTTCTGAATCAGTTTTTATGCAGGCAACGCCCTGATAATCGCACGTCCACAAGTCGGTGTACGCAAGCGATTCCGCAGTCAACTTCACTATCGCCTGATTTAGTAAAGTGCCTAAAATGTGCTCATTTTTTTTATCATCGGAAATCATAGTTATCCTTGTGACTGCGCTTAGGGATGTAGAATTTATAAAAGTACCGTTTATAAATCGTAGGGGCGAATAACATTCGCCCTGTTCGGATCATGAATGAAGCCCATTATTATCGGTTATCCCAACAGGGCGAATGTTATTCGCCCCTACATAAACGGTATATCAACAATTTCCACATCCCTTAAAGCACTACGTGACCAGATGAAATGAATTGAAAACAATATTATTTCTTAATGCCTACGAGAATCATACTGGGGTAAATCCAGAACAACCGAGACGTTTGCTCATTGATCATGTTCCATTCACGGACAACTCCCGCCATAACCCCTGCGCAAGCCGAGAACTTCTTGTACTCAGTTGGGCAAAAGTCGTGCCACATGATAACCCCCCCAGGTCGAAGCAGGGGGAAAGCCTTGCGTGTATCGCTCGCGACAACCTCTTCCATATGACCACCATCGATCAAAATTGTATCGAAGAACTCTTCTGGGTAGTTTGAAGTGTCCCACTCAATACTGTTGCAATATATCTGGCAAACACGATTTCCCCAACCACGCTCTAAATAGCTTTTCCCAATAAAACCGATTGCATCAGATCGGTATCTGGAAGCAACAGTCACTCCTACCTTACGTGCCCAGTCATGAGCATCTACAAGATCTTCATCATAAAAGTTGTAACCTTCCCCAAAAGGCATGTTGATGGTCCAAACCGTAGCCAGCGACTCTTCCAGGCAATAGACGGTACCCTTACCTAGCCACGTACCGAATTCCAAGTGCCGCAAAGGTAAAACATTACGGTAGATATATCTAAATATCGGAGAATCATCCACCTCCATCTTCCACTGTGAAAACCTCTTTACTAACGATGACTTGGGATACTTGATAGGTGATGTAATATTCAGGGCGGTGTGGAGTTCAAAGACATGGACAAAGGGAATATTCACACCATATTCTGCAACAGGAATGCAACTCTGTGCGCTGATAGTATCTATCAAATTTAAACTGTTAGTTTTGTTCATAATCAACTCCCAACTGTCTGCAGGGTTTAATGTTGTATATGATAATATCTGAGATAAACTACCCTCCCCGATAAAAACAATTGACTACAGTGCATCCGTTTGAGCTGTTACACAAAGGTGCCAGCCCCATCGCTGCTCCATCCAGCGGAATAGTCCTTTCGGGAGGTAACGGAAGTACCAGACTTTCCTGAATTGATAGTTACGGTACTCCGGGATGCTGTAGGGGAAAATGTGGTCGATCTTGGTATCGATCACTTTAAATCCCTTCAGAAACGGCTTGACCGTCTCGACCGTGTAGGAATACGTGACTGGGCAACCGGTCTCTGCCTCAGAATAGCGGGCAATCAGTTCATCAAGGGTTTCACCCTGCTTTCTGCCGTATATCAGCAGCATCCAGCAGACCTTCCATGACATACGATGATAGACCATCATCTTGAAAATACTGTTCTTACCCAAATACTTGTGAACCTGCTCGATAATCCGCTCAGGGTGAGGGGTATGGTGAATTACGCCGAATGAATACACCAGATCATAGACTTCAACCGGAACATAGTCGCTTAGCTGTTCGGCATTTGCCTGATAAAAAGTGATGTTGTCCAGCCCGAATACCTCTGCGCGCTTCTTTGCCAGCGCGAGCGACTCAGTGGAAAGGTCAACTGCCGTAACCTGAGCACCCGCCCGGGCAAAGTTGATGGTATCGCTACCGATGCCGCAGCCGATTTCAAGCACCTTTTTGCCCTTCCACTTGTCGAATTGGGCAAAAAGAGGAATGTGCGGTTCGACAAAATACTTGCGAGCCTCTACCTCATCAAAGTACTGCTTGGTGCCGACGGGACTTGGTGAATGGCGAACATTGCACGGGCGGGCGTTCCAGTAATTCTGAACTTGTTCAACCTCAATGTTGTCAAAGGGTTTGGTAGTACTCATACACCTGTAACCTCTTCTGTGATACCGATTCCAACGGGGATATACGTGAATGCAGACATGTCAGCGTTCTTTGCGGTACGCCAGCTGTCAAGAATCAGCGAGCCGGGGAGTGCGAGCGTGGCAACACGTTGCCAGTCGATAACGCCGTACTGAGGCCAGTCCGTCAACAAGGCGATTGCTGCCGCTCCAGTCAAGCACTCATAGGGATCGGCAAAGCAAACGACGCTATCTCCAAGCAGGCTGCAAGCCACCTCAAGTGCCAGAGGATCGTGGAGAGCCACCTGATAACCGGTGGCAATCAGGGATTTTGCCAGCACGATGGAATGGGATTCCTCAATAATATGGGTATCGGCCTTGTAGGAAAGCCCCAGCAACGCCACCTTTACCGGTGGTACGCAGTGATAGGCTATTTTTTTTAATAGCCGCTCTGGTATGCTGTTATTTAACGCCACAACTGCTTTAACCAGCAGCGCCTCACCGCCGAATTCTTCGGCAAAGACCTGGAAAGCAATGTTGTCACGCGGGAAACAGGGGCCACCAAACCCCAGCCCCCCCTTGAGGCACTTGCTGCCCACCCGGCTGTCAGCTCCAATGGCGGCCGTAATGATATCCACGTCAGCACCTGGCACCTGTTCACAGATAGCCGCCAGACCGTTCGCATAACTGATCTTCATCGTGACATAGCAGTTGAGACTGATTTTGGTAATTTCGGCGTTGACCAGTGACATGACCGCCATCGTTGGTGATGTCTTGCATGTGGAAGCATAGAGTTCCCGTATTGTGGAACCTGACCGGTCGTCCGAGACACCGATCAATACCATGTCGGGATTGAGGAAATTTCGAATCACCGAGCCGAGTGCTATGAATTCCGGGTTGTAAACGAGGCCAAAGTCGATACCGCAACGCTTTCCAGTGGCCTGCGCCAACAGCGGCTTGAAAATAGCGTCGCAGGAACCGGGCATAACGGTGGAAACCACATCAACAATATGGAAGCTGTTTTTGGCTTTGAGCGCCGGTGCCAGCCCCTTCAACACATTGATGATAAAATCATTGGTAAAGCGCCCATCTGGGAGGCTGGGGGTAGGAACAATAATAAGCGTGATATCAGATGCTTGAATCGCAGCCTGATAATTATCAACAATATGTAGCCTTCCCCAAGCTGATTTCAACAGTTCCGTCAAACCGGTTTCTTCTATAGGGTTGCGAAGATTCTTCAGTTCTTCCCTGAAATAATCATTCAGGTCAAAGCCGTATACCAAATGCCCGGCTGAAGCAAAGCATGCAGCAGTACAAAGCCCCAGTTTGCCAAGGCCGATGACAGAGATTTTCATGAGTTATTCCTTTGTTCTGTCATATGAATTTATAGGTCATACTGTCATTGAGAATAACTTGTTCGTAGATTTCATTGTGAGGCTGATATGTGCAGCGGGGACATTCGTCGCGAATATTGATCTTGTCATGAATCTTCCAGTGTGCCTCGCTCCCCCACAGCCGGTTTATCTGATTGACATCGACCAGATTGCTACCAAGCTCCAGCTTGGCATCACCGCGACGGTCACAGCAGAGCCCCATGGTAAAAGCATCTTTTGAAGCATCTTCACCAACCGACGGCATGATCACTGCAGTCATGAAGATCGCGTAGCATTTTTTGAAATGATTGGAAACATCGAACTGGGAGTTGAATTTATGTGTGATACCATAGACGTTGAAGGTATCATCATCCAGCTCAAGTGCCTTCGTGATCTGTTCTTTAAACAGTTCAATTTCATCAAGTTCGAACCGAATCGAGTTTGTGGGATTACCAACATTATCCCAGGTCGTCCCTGCAGGCCGGAAGTGAATATTCTTGCAACCGATCTCCTTGGCCAGCTTGGCAGCCTGGTAAAGCTCGCCTATGTTCTCCTTGTAAAGAAGGTACTTATAGCTGACTCCGTAAGCGGGGTGTTTGGAGCCGAGGCGATGGTTATGCCGCCTGGAATAGTCAACCAGAGTCGAGATGTTATTTATGATGGTGTCGAAGGTATTCAACTCGGGCTTTAGTAACTTAAGCCTACTCAGAGTTTCCGAACTGCCTGCATCCACTGAAACCCCAACCCAGGTACAGTGTGAAAGGGAGTCCATAAACGGATAGATGAGACTACCGTTTGTTACAACACCAACCTCGACACCGTTGGCTATAACCCGGTCAATGAAACCCGCTGTAGAAGGATTCAGTAATGGTTCGCCACCACCTGCTACGCAGATTGCCTCTACACCAGGCTTCCACACACTGCTGTTTTCACCCCACTTGGGCAGAAAATCGGCTATCTTCGATAATGCCTGTTCCGAAAGACTGCCCTTTCGATGAGTACGAACATAGGCGGCATTGCACCATGCGCAACCAAAGTTGCAGGCATTAGTAGGATCAACTGTAATAAGCACAGGTGGAGGAATCGACTTTCCACGCTTGATTTGACGCCAGCGATGTACATGAGACAGAAGTTTATAGCTGTTAAAAGGGTTCCAGCGCTTTGTCTGTACCCATTCCTGTGGGTCTTTGTTACTCATGGCTTTATCTCATTATTCTGTGGTCCAGACCATAACAGCATCAAGATATCTCTCCATTTTCAGTTTTATTACTCAAGTTTCGCCGTAGCACAAAACGCCTTAACATGTTCTTATTATTACAGTATAGCGTATAGATATTTGCACAGAACTGCAGCGCGAGGTTCTAAATCAGGGAGAAGATCGCAAAATTGCAGCAGGAAATCCAGTTTGTCCCATGCTGTGCTCATAACGTATAGCTGTAATACTGCAGGGAGGGGGAATTGTTAGCTGTTCTCTAACGGCACTGTCGATATCATTTCTTAAACTGACAATCTCGTGCGGTTGAAGATAGTCAGTATAAACAAAGGATTCATAGCCGATATTAGGATCACCCTTGTAGTAGTCAGATATTATTCGATAATCGACATCTCTGCTGTAAAGCCTGGCACCATTATACGTATATATCCAGACTTGCTCCAACTGCGGATGCGGGATCGCGTCATCATAATACGGAGTGCCCGGGTATATTGTAATCAATGAGATGTCAAAATCATCCGGTTTTACCTGAAGCAACCAATTGCGCGTCATTTCGGCAGTTGTATGTGACTCTCCTGGATGCCCAAGCGACATTAGAGCCTTTACCTTAAGCCCGTTTGCCCTCGCAAATTCAATACAACGCGTATTTTCCTCTACGGTTGCTTTTTTGTTCATATTCACCAGAATTTCTGGAGAAGCTGACTCAAACCCCGTAAGTATCCAGCGAAAACCGGCTGCGTACATTAATCGTGCCTGCTTCTCATTGAAGAGTTGAGACTTTACAAAACCTCGCAAACGGAATTCTACTCCAAGTCGATCCTGAAGTTCTATCACTCCCGTCAATAGTTCCGTAAAAAGTGAGTGATTAACATTCAGTTCGTCATCATAAAACATGAATCCCTTAACACCATAGGTAGAGTGAAGGTGTTCCATCTCAGCCAATACACTGTTTTTAGAGCGGCTACGCATACGACGAAGTGACGGAGAAAGCCTTCCCCCACAAAAACCACATCCAAACGGACAACCAAGCTGTGAAACAATACTGAGTGCTCGCTCGCCATCAATATAATAATGATAACTGTTTACATCTATGAGATGCCTGGCAGGCCACGCCATTTTGTTCAAATCATCATTGCATAAAAAAAGTGGACTATGTGGATCATCCGCATTAATAACTTTTGGTGGGTTTGGGCCCAAAGCAATAAAAATAGCTTTTTCACCATCTCCTGCAACAATCACATCGGCCAACTCTTCAAGTTCACGGAAGGTCGCAGTTGCCCTACTACGTATTCCCTTTTTTTGTTCACGTGTAAAAGCCGCAAATACCAAGGTCATATGAGGACCGCCAAGAATAATTCTGACGGCTTGAGCGCATCGTCGTATGATATTGATAATTGAAACGGTTGCCGGCAGTTGAGGAGTTGTTACTGTAATGCCGATAATGGAGGCTTGTTTCCTGTTTATGTATTCTGCAACCACTTCTTCAAAATTGGCAACACCAGAGAGATCAAGAACATCAACCGGGTACGTCTTCTCAATCGCAGATACAACTTTGAGTACCCCTAAGCTGATAAAAACCCTTTCATCGCTTAAAAAAGGAGAGGGAGGAATTATAAAACATACTCTGGGACTTATCATTCTACATCCCAACCCGGATGATCTGGAACCAACCTAATCCTAACATTCGATTCACATCCCTTATCATGTCATAAGCAACTTCAGTGTTCAATGCCATCAATTCCACTACACATTCTGCTGAAGCAAGTGCATTGCTATCTTTACAGCACGTTCAGCATCTTGTCTATCCGGTTCACCATGCGGCATCAGACCTGCCTCTCCCGGATATCTGCCTCGATAGATACTGTCAATAAAAACGACATCATCCTCATCGAGGTCAAATCTGAGATAATTATTCTCCGCAATTGCCAGCAGGCGACGGATACTGTGAGTTTTTTCCAGATCCCACCCTTTTTCTATAAGGTGCGCTTTAAGGAATTTTTCAATTGCCTGCTCGGCATGATAGCATGCGCTTCTATAAAAATTACCATCCAAAAGATAGCGTGCTGTTCGCAGCTCCTCGTCAGACTGCCGCAACCACTCTTTGACGTAATTATTCATGTAGAGGACCCTCCCTTCTTTAAGTACCTTACCTAGAAACGGCTCCCCTGAATGCAGTTGTTTAAGATATTTTGAAACAGGTAATACGAATGGGTCTATATCAAACCTGCGGTAGAATTTTCCGAGAGACCTTTGCAGTTGAGCGTCAGTTTCTATGCCGTGATACTTGTCATCTTCCATAACTACCAGAAGATCCAGGTCATTACCAACTCGCTCACGCGCCACCGATCCGAACAATGTAACCATCAGAGGATCGAACCCTTTAACTATTTCTGCCGCGACCTCTTTGGCTTCATTATAAGTAACCATTGTACGTACTCCACTCACAAACAGCGTATACTTCTCTTACATCACCCCTTGCAGCGCGGTTTCAGCGTTCCACGGTTCAATTTCCAGAGCCCGGCGATAGAAGGATCTTGCTTCATTCGGACGTCCAACAGCGGTACTGATTTGACCTAGGCTGGCCAAAGTCTCAATGTCTCTCGGTTGCTGCTGGAAAAGATCGAGATATATGCGGATGGCATTCTAGCTTAGAAGCCCCTTACGGAGGAAAGATACATCATATCTGATCTCCATGCAAAATATTTATCGTACCGATTAGTGTCGTGCTTCAGCCAATCTTAGCCAGTTCTCCGTGCGGCTTCCGGTTCTTACTCCAGCATAAAGCAGGCGTGGAAGCATTGTGCTGAGGTCAAAACGACGATTAAATCTATACTGTGCCTCGGCCAAATATCTGTGCGCATATTTTTCAAACTTGAACCCATGATATGTACCTGTAATGGCTGTCTTGATGTTGCTCAAAAGAGTATTGACCCAAGCAAAGCAATCCATATCGGTACTTTTACGTTTTGTTCCAACTATCTGTGGAGCATGGGCGCAGCCCGCAGCAGTTACTGCACGGAAACAAGCTAACCCATCTGATACCACTGTTGCTGAGGGTGCCAACCAGTTACATGCCCATGCAGCAATTTCCTTCTTGGTAAAGGACTTCACAGGGGTAAAAACAGCGCGCATTGGATGCCCTTGGTCGTTCGTTTCAACTGCTGCTACAAATGGCACTTTGTTCTCTGAACCACGCCCGGCCTTGCCACCTGGATACTGACCACCTAAGTAGGCATCATCAACTTCAACCCGACCGGACAGGATCGTCGCCTCTTCCCGTTCGCTCATGACTTGGGCCAGCTTGTGTTTTACTCGCCAGGATGTACGATAGCAAACTCCGATGAGACGC
>CAYQMO010000039.1:0-21668 GCA_964418315.1 uncultured Geobacter sp.
TTCCGTGAATTCTGTTCATATACGTCATTGATGCAGTCAATGCAACGGAGAATGTTAAAAAATGCACGGTGGTTAGCAAATGGGACAACGTTTCTTCTCGCTTCATCGCTTGCTCCAATAGTTCAGCAAATTCCCGTCGGGTACGAAGGTGGAGATATTGTGGCAATACAGAAATAAATGTTGTATAAGCGGGGGCGGCAGAAATGCCGCCCTTATTTTTTGACCAAGGTTGATTGCATGATCCAAAAACATGAAGATTCATTTTGGGGCGGCATCGTTAAGGCTCTTGGCCTGGTGTTCGGCGACATCGGCACCAGCCCTATCTATACTCTGACGGTGGTCTTTGCCATGACGAAGCCGACAGTTGCCAACGTGTACGGCATACTTTCGCTGATTTTCTGGACTATGACTATTCTGGTGACAGCGGAGTATGCCTGGTTGGCGATGAGCCTGGGAAAGAAGGGACAGGGGGGTGAGATCGTCCTCAGAGAGATCATCAACAAACTCTTTAAAAAGGGGCGCATCCTGGCCTTCGCCGGGTTTCTCTCCTTCCTTGGGGTCTCGCTGCTACTGGGTGACGGAGTCATCACGCCGGCCATTTCGATCCTCTCAGCGGTCGAAGGACTGCTTTTGATCCCTTCCCTGGCCGGCACCAAACAGTCGGTTCTGGTGGTCATAGCCGCTCTGATAGCCTTTACCCTGTTTTTCTTCCAGTCCCGAGGCACCGATAAGGTGGCTCGCATCTTCGGGCCGATCATGGTTGTCTATTTCACTTCTTTGCTGCTGTCAGGATTAATCTCGATTGCCGATACCCCCGATATTGTCTCGGCGGTCAACCCCTGGTACGCATTTGAGTTCTTCCGCCAGAATGGTTTTGCCGGCTACATAGTCCTTTCAGAGGTCATCCTCTGTTCCACCGGCGGTGAAGCTCTCTACGCAGATATGGGGCATCTTGGGAAAAAGCCGATTATCAGGGCCTGGTATTTCGTGTTTGCCGCCCTGTATATCAACTACCTGGGGCAAGGTGCCTTCATACTGCGCAACCCCGAAGCCAAAAACGTCCTCTTTGCCATGCTCCAGAGTGAATCTGCACTTCTGTACATCCCTTTTCTGCTACTGACGATAACGGCCACCATCATCGCATCACAATCAATTATCAGCGGTGTTTTCTCAATAGCTTACCAGGGAATAACCACTCGTATCATGCCGCTGTTCAAGGTTGATTACACCTCCAGCCACATCCAATCCCAGATATACATCGGCGCGATCAACTGGATTTTGATGGTCGCTGTCATCTTTGTGATGTTCTTCTTCCAGGAGTCTGGCAACCTTGCGGCTGCATATGGTATGGCGGTCACCGGTTCAATGACCATCACCGCCCTCATGATGATCATGGTCTTTTCCAAGACCACTAAAAAATGGAAGGTGCCGGTTGTTGTGCTGATTGCCATGATCGACCTGGTTTACTTCACTTCCACTTTTTCCAAATTTCCGCATGGAGCTTACTGGTCGATCATCCTGGCCTCAATACCCTTTGCCACTATTATGATATGGACCAGTGGCCAGCGGGCTCTTTACCGCGCCTTGCGCCCTCTGGACAGGGATATTTTCATGCTTTCCTACGAGCAGATCTACGCCAAGGGCAAAAATATACCGGGAACTGCGCTCTTCTTCCTTAAGGGGCTGGAGATGATACCTCCATACATTGTCCACTGCGTGATCCGCTCCAATATTATCTATGAACGTAACATCTTTATCTCTATCACCAGAACCGACGAACCTTTCGACGTCGACTGCCACCACAATAAAGAAGTTGGGACAGGATTGGAGTTTTTCGTGATAAACGCCGGTTACATGGAAGTGCTGGATATCGAAAAATTACTTTCAACCAATGGCATCAAAGAAAAAGTCATCTTTTACGGTATCGAGGATATTGAGACAAAGAATCCGCTCTGGGCGATTTTCGCCCTAATCAAAAAGCTGACTCCCAACTTCGTGCAGTTCAACAAACTCCCGGCAGCCAAGTTGCAGGGCGTTGTTACACGGGTGGAGATGTAGCAAGTCGAGGTGTGGTGGGGTCTCCAACGTGGCCGATTCACTGAGATGTGTCGGGGTTTTTCTGCAGGTGATTGATATGATTTACGTGACAGTTACTGCAAAAATCAATCTTTTTCAGGGACTGCCATTGCGCCTTTGCCCAGTTTTGTCGCCAGCTCTTTAGCAGCTTCCGGATCAAGACGGCTACCGACACGCACACGATACCAGGTGCCTTTGTCTCCCTGGCGTGACTCAACGATACTGACATTATATCCTTTCGCTGCCAGCTTGCTTCGTACTGTTTCGGCTTCTGACCTGAGACTGAATGAAGCAAATTGAACGGTGTGGTAGTTGGATTCTTGATGAATGTTGTTTGCCGGTGCCGCAGGAGCGACCTTGACCGCCTGGTTTTTGGTGGCTTCATCAGGTTGGGATGGTGCCGGTCTGGTCAAGTTAGTGGGCATGGCTGCCTGAAGAGGAAGCTTTGCAGGCTTCTCTTCATTCACATTGATTCCGCTACCCAACGTATTACTTTTTTTTCCGCTCGGGAGTGTCTTGTAAAAGCTTAGTGGCGGATCATTTGCAGGCGGAGATGCGACAGCAGACGGCGTTTGGGTGGAAGTATTATTCGTATTATTCAAATGTGGCTGTGGTGCTGCAACAGGTTGTGGTGCAGCAGGTGGCGCTGTTTGTTGCACAGGCGGTTGTGCTTCGATCTTTTGCGGACGGTTTTCGAGGCTTTGCTGTTCCAGCGCCGCCTTAAATCCTTTTTTTGCAGAACGCTGAGAAAGCGTCCACCCACCGCCAAAACCGATGCCGAGGCAGAGAATAGCGGTAATACAGACAGCAAACATTACCCCTGGGGAAGACTCTTTTCGAGGGCGACTTTGTTGGCTCCCTTTTGGGGGAACACTGAACGATTTTTTCGGCTCACTATAATCAATGCGCATGGTTTCTCCGCTACATCCGTTCCGGTGCAGATATGCCCAGGATGGAGAGGGCGTTTTTCAGGGTCTGAGCGGTTCGCTTCAACAGATATAGTCGTGCTTCCGTGAGAGAACGATCCTCGCTGATGACCCTGTTTTTATTGTAGAAACTGTGAAAACTGCCGGCAAGTTCACTTAAATAATAGGTTAGGCGATGTGGTTCTAAATGAAGAGCGCAATCATCGACCGTGTCCGGTAGCGCTGCCAGCAGTTTGATCATCTGGAGATCCTCCGGGGTGGAGAGACATATCAAATCAGCAGGAGCCGGTTTATCGGGAGCTGTGAAACCTTTTTCGCCAGCATTATCAAAAATACTACAGATACGAGCGTGGGCGTACTGAACATAATAAACCGGATTTTCGTTGGTCTGCTGCTTTGCCAGGTCAATGTCGAATACCAGTTGGGCATCGGGCTTACGCATCAAAAAAAAGAAGCGGGTTGCATCCCGACCGACTTCATCGATCAAGTCGCGCAGAGTTACATAACTGCCGGCACGCTTGGAAATTTTAACCTCTTCTCCACCGCGCATGACGGTCACCATCTGGTGCAGTACATACTCTGGCCATTCCTGCGGAATGCCAATCTCAAGAGCCTGAAGTCCGGCACGTACACGGGTAACGGTGCTGTGGTGATCGGAACCCTGCTCGTTGATAACTCTGGTAAAGCCGCGTTCCCACTTGGCCTGGTGATAGGCGACATCCGGGACAAAATAGGTGTAACTGCCGTCAGATTTACGCATTACACGGTCTTTATCATCACCGAAAGCGGTGGAGCGTAGCCAGAGCGCTTTATCCTGCTCGTAGGCGTGTCCGTTGGCAATCAGTTTTTGCACGACGTCCTCGACTCTCCCCTCGCTGTAGAGTGTTGATTCCAGCGTGTAGACATCAAACTTCACATCAAACGCTTCAAGATCAAGATCCTGCTCCCGGCGCAGCCAGGCAACGGCAAAATGGCGGATGTCATCAATGTTTTCAGGGTCTCCGCAGGCGGTCGTCTGCTGATCCGCCGCCACCACGGTTTCCATATTCAGATAGGCTCTGGCAACATCCTTGATGTATTCTCCCTGGTAACCACCTTCCGGCCACCGTGGGTCACCAGGTTCAATACCAAGACAGCGCAACTGGACAGAAAAGGCTAGATTACTGATCTGTACTCCGGCATCGTTATAATAAAATTCGCGCGTCACATCCCAGCCGGCCGCATCGAGCACTCGGCAAAGAGTGTCACCGATAGCAGCTCCACGACCATGCCCAATGTGCAGAGGGCCGGTCGGATTGGCGCTGACAAACTCAACCTGCACCTTCTTCATAGCACCGCTGCTGGTATGTCCAAAGCGGTTGCCCACTTTCTCAATTTCAAGAAGAGTCGACTGCCATGCTGTTGGAGACACAAAGAAGTTGATGAACCCCGGCCCTGCTACTTCGCTCTTCGTAAGCAGTCCGTCGCCGTTGCCCAGATATTTGATGATGGTTTCAGCCACCTGACGAGGCGCTTTACGCTCGCCCTTAGCCATCTGCATGGCAATGTTACAAGAAAAATCGCCATGTTCCGGATTGGCGGGATTGCCAATGATAATGGCTGGTAGCGGGAATGTCGTCAGTTCTTGTGCTGCGTGGGCTTCGAGCAGTGCAGATTCAAGCAGGGGGGCTATTCGGTCTCGCATCATCGTTTTGGCTGCTCTTTCTGGTCGGTGGCTTTATCCTCATCAGGAACATCTTTGATACTGACATCCCGTGAAAAATCGGGACATCTGGCTCCGTTATCCTGAACCCTGAAGCGTTTTGAACAGTTTTCGCGCCAGGCACAGACGGCGCAGTTTTGCTGAGACATAGCTGTTATCCTGTAGGAGAATGGATTTACGGTTGTTTCTTTTCCTGTGGGAACTGATAGATAACTTCATTACTGCGCACAAGGCCAAAATCCTTGCGGGCAATACTTTCAAGGTAGCGTCGGTCTGATTTAAGCGCAACAATCTCACGCTTCATTTTTTCATTCTCAGTTTTGTTTTCGGCCAGGCGCGCTTCAATTTTGTTTTTGTCCTGTTTAAGTTCAATAATCCGCAGTAAGCCTTTATCACCGAAAACGGTGAAGAATAGAATGAATGCCAGGCACCCAAGCGGAATAAAATACATTTTCTTATCAAGAGGCAGGTTAAACATTTACCCTTTTCCGATCCTTTGGGCAAAATAAGCCGCTGTCGTTTTGAGACCGTCTTGCAGGGCAACCACCGGCTCCCACGCCAGTTTTTCTCGAGCCAGGGAGATATTGGGCTGTCGCTGTTTCGGATCATCCTGTGGCAGAGGCTGAAAAATAATCTTTGATGCAGAGTTGGTTATTGTAATGATTTTTTCAGCAAACTCAAGGATTGTATTTTCGACCGGATTGCCGAGATTAACCGGGCCAATAAATCCGTCACATTCCATCATGCGGATCATCCCCTCAACCAGATCGGAGACATAACAGAACGAGCGTGTCTGGGAGCCGTCTCCGTAAACTGTAATGTCTTCGTTACGGAGTGCCTGCAGGATGAAGTTTGATACAACACGACCATCGTTTTCGGCCATGCGCGGGCCATATGTGTTGAAGATGCGGATGATACGGATATCAACATTATTTTGGCGATGGTAGTCCATCATCAGCGTTTCGGCAACCCGCTTTCCTTCATCATAGCAACTACGAACGCCAATCGGGTTGACGTTGCCCCAGTAATCTTCAGTCTGCGGATGTATATGGGGGTCGCCATAGACCTCCGAGGTGGAAGCCTGCAGGATTCGGGCTTTGACCCTCTTGGCGATTCCCAGCATGTTGATGGTGCCCATAACGCTGGTTTTTGTGGTTTTTACCGGGTTGTACTGGTAGTGAATCGGAGAGGCCGGACAGGCCAGATTGTAAATGCGATCTACCTCAAGCAGGATCGGCTCGGTTACGTCGTGCCTGATAAGCTCAAAGCGATGGCTGTCCATCAAATGTATGATGTTGTTTTTGCTGCCGGTAAAAAAATTATCAAGGCAGATCACGTCATGCCCTTCATTCAAAAGCCGTTCGCAGAGGTGTGAGCCGACAAAGCCGGCACCGCCGGTGGCAAGGATTCGCATATTATTTTACTCCTCCGCTACAGCGTCCGAGCGGAACATATTGAAAGCCGCCGGCAGCCATCCGGTCAGGTTTGTACAGGTTACGGCCATCCACGACAAGCGGCGTTCTGAGTGCCGTCTTGATCCGGTCAAAGTCCGGATTACGATACTCGCTCCAGTCGGTGATGATCGCCAAGGCGTCGGCACCGCCCAGGATGGCATACTGGTTGCCACTGTATTCGATTCGGTCGCCGAAGATTTTTACAGCTTCATTGATCGCCTCAGGATCGTGGGCTCGTACAACCGCCCCGGCTGCCAGCAGCCGTTCGATAATTGTAATAGACGGGGCTTCTCGCATGTCATCAGTACGTGGTTTGAAGGAGAGACCCCAACAGGCGATGGTGCGACCGGAGAGAGGTAGCTGCTCCTCATCCGGTGAGCCGAGCAGCCTGATCAATTTATCAGCAAGCACCTCTTTCTGGAGTTCATTGACCTCTTCAACCGCCTTGAGCAGAAGGAAATTATAGTTTGATTCTTCTGCAGTTTTTATCAACGCCTTGACATCCTTGGGGAAACAGGAACCGCCGTAACCTGGTCCCGGAAAGAGGAAGTCGTAGCCGATGCGCGAATCGGAGCCGATCCCCTCGCGTACGGCCATAACATCTGCTCCCATCCGTTCACAGAGCCCTGCAATCTGGTTCATGAAGGAGATGCGTGTGGCGAGCATGGCGTTGGCTGCGTATTTGGTCATTTCGGCGCTGCGGATATCCATAACGATCATGCGGTTTTGTTTGCGCATGAAGGGGTCGTACAGCTCTTTCATTATTTCGGCGGTTCGGACGTCGTCGCAGCCGATGACAACACGATCCGGTTTCATAAAGTCATCAATGGCGGCTCCTTCTTTAAGGAATTCTGGATTGGAAACAACATCAAATTCCAAATCAACGCCACGGGCAGTCAATTCTTCCAGAACTGCGGCACGAACTTTGTCGGCGGTGCCGACCGGAACAGTTGACTTGTCGACAATTATCTTGAAGCCGTTCATGACGCGACCGATATCTCGAGCAACGCCAAGGACATATTTAAGGTCGGCTGAACCATCTTCACCCGGAGGTGTGCCAACGGCGATGAAGCAGAGTAGAGATGCCTTGACCGCCTCATCCATATCGACAGTGAAGGAGAGGCGACCCTCGGACTGGTTGCGTATAATCATCTCTTTGAGGCCAGGCTCATAGATCGGGATGATGCCTTGTTTAAGGCTGTCAATCCGCGCGTGGTCTATATCGACGGCGATAACACTGTTACCGCTTTCGGCAAAACAGGCGGCAGCCACCAGTCCAACATAGCCGGCGCCAAAAATACAAATTTTCATGAACTACTCCAAAATTGATAATAATTAGCTACTCTATATCACACTATCCATCTGAAATTCCACTATTTTTATATCAATTAAAGCCATCATTTTTCATTTTCAGCGCTTCACTATACGCTTCGCTCCTCGAAACCCCGGAAATCACGGCGGCCTGTTTTGCAATATCCTTAATTGAAAGTGATCCGTCAGCTATCAAGCGAATCAGCACATGCTCCAGAGACTCGCTCTCCCGCGGTGCAGCAGCGCCCGGCGCAATCAGAACTACCACTTCGCCGCGCACAACATCCTGAGAAAGAGTGGCGATTACCTCTGAAACCGTGCCACGAATACACTCTTCAAAGATCTTGGTAAGCTCCCTTGCAACTATCACCTGCCGCTCTCCCAGCAGTTCGCGAATATCGGTGAGGGTATCTACCAATCTATGCGGGGCTTCATACAGTATCAGCGTGCCGGGAAGGGCGCTTATTCCGGCGAGGAAGGTGCGGCGTCTCCCATGACGGGAGGGTGGAAAACCGGCGAAAGTGAAGGTATCAGTCGGCATGCCGGAGGCGGAAAGAGCAGTGATGGCGGCGGATGCTCCCGGAAGCGGAACTACTGGAATCCCTTCGGCGACGGCGTCTCGAACCAGTTGATAGCCAGGGTCTGAGATGCAGGGGGTACCTGCGTCAGATATGAGCGCCACCGATTTTCCCTGGCGCAGCGCGTTCAAAATCCGCTCCCCTTTGAGCTGTTGATTGTGGTCAAAATAGGAGGTAAGCGGTTTGGAGATGCCAAAGTGATTGAGAAGTTTGAGTGAGTGCCGGGTATCTTCGGCAGCGATCAGATCAACCTCTCCCAGAATACGCACAGCCCGATAGGTTATGTCTTCCAGGTTGCCGATCGGAGTGGCAACAATATACAGAGTCGCGGTCGTCATCAGCGTTGCGCCAGCGCAAGTTTTATCGCAAGACCGGCAAAAATCCCCCCTGCGGCACGATTAAGCAGTGTCTGGGCTCGTGAAGAGTGTCGGAAATATTCGCCAAAAACTCCGGCCAGAAGGCTGATCGCGCCGAAAACGATCAGTGTGGCGATTATGAAAACCGCGCCTAACAGCAGGAACTGTGCCGTTAGTTGACCTTTGAGCGGATCAACAAATTGGGGAAGAAAGGCGAGAAAAAAGATCGACACCTTGGGATTGGTGATATTCATGATGATACCGCGCCGGTAGAGGGCAGCGGAGTTGAGCGGATCAACCACTGCTGTCGCGCCGGTTACGGCTCCGGCACGGAAGGCCTGCCAAGCCAGATAGAGCAGGTATCCTGCACCGGAAAATTTGAGGATGGTGAAGGCCACTGCCGAAGTTTTGAAAAGGGTTGCGACTCCTAATGTCACAGCCGCAGTATGAAAGAGAAGCCCGGTGCAGAGACCAAGAGTGACAAGCATACCGGCTTTGCGCCCCTGCTGAGCAGCCTGAGTCATAACGAACAGGTTGTCCGGTCCGGGAGAGAGCCCCAATAAGATAGAGGTGGTAAAAAACATTAGTAGCATATAAAGATGGAGTTACGGCCTTTTATTATTGGCTGAAGCAGTTCGTAAGCCGGGTTCTGTTCCCGAGTCGGATTACTCCTCCCCGGGTAATGTCCATTCATCTGGGTATGCCGTTACCGACACCCTCAAGCAACCAACCCGGAGGCACGAGCGGGCCGCTCTTAACGCCCCCCTATTTGGTCTTGCTCCTGACGGGGTTTACCTGGCATCCGACGTCGCCGCCGAACCCGGTGAGCTCTTACCTCACCCTTTCACCCTTACCTGCCGAGGCAGGCGGACTTCTCTCTGTGGCACTTTTCCCTGGGGTCACCCCCGCTGGACGTTATCCAGCGTCACGCCCTATGGAGCCCGGACTTTCCTCCACCGGACGAGCCGGCAGCGAACATCTGAACTACTTCAACCAAACCGTTTTACAGAAGCGGCATAGTGCCGTGATTATCGCGTCTTACAGGCGCTCCCGCCTACTGCTGTTTCAACTTTAGAATAAGGATCCGCTGACAATGCGGACATGTAAGCAGCTCTTCATGCTTGTAAAGATTGTTATACAACTGCGGTGGCAGATGCATGTTGCACCCCAGGCAGTAGCCGTCGCGGGCGATGGCAAGAGCCTGCCCACGGCGCTGTTCACGGAGCATGGTAAACTTTTTTACCAGAGCGGCCGACAAGCCTTTTGTTACCTTTTCCCTATGAACAATTTCCGCATCAATATTTGCCTGAATCGCTGCAATTTCAGCCTGTTTGGCAACAACCCTTTGTGCTGCGTTCTCGGCGAGTTCCTCGCAGCTACTTTTTTTAGCAGCAAGGGCGATATTGAGATCATCGATCTGGCCGATCTTCTGCAGGAGGCGCTCTTCAATTTCAGACACCTGTTTTTTTGCAGCGGTAATTTCACGGCCAACCGCCTGAAACTCTTTGTTGGTCTTGATCTCCTTCATGTTCGTTTCAGATCTGACAATATTTTCCAGCTCGGCTGCGTGGGTGGCCTCCAGTTCGATCTTTTCCGCTTCAAGTTGAGTCCGGTTTGCTTCAAATTCGGCAAGCTCCCCCCGCGCAGTATCCACACCCTGATTAATCCCGCTCATTTCAGCCTGAAGGGCACTCTGTGCGACCTTTAGCAGATCGATCTGCTGATCCACCTCCTGCAACTCCTCCAACATATCCAGTTTCTTTTTCAAATCTATCCCCCTTTGCTACGAATTGTCTTTGATTCTGACTGATTATATTCGAAACGGATCGGTTTCCGCTCTGCACTCTTCTACTGCGCATCCGGTATATCCGGCAGCGACAATAGCCTGTCCGAGGCGTTCTGCCATTTCAGGTACCATAATAATTTCAGTCGGATAGTGGCCGGCATCAATCAAAGCAAGGCCGCAATCTTCGGCTTCACGTGCCTCGTGATATTTCACATCTCCGGTAACCAGGAGATCAGCGCCGGCTCTGGCTGCATCCCGCAGCAAAGAGGCTCCGCTGCCGCTGCAGAGTGCCACTTTCGAAATCACGGCATTCGGATCGCCAACATAGCGAAGCGCCGGTGCCGACAGAACATTTCTCAGACGGTTGGCATATTCGGCCAGAGTTGAAGATTCAGACAAACGTCCGATCCGCCCGAGTCCAAGTTTTGCCCCCTTATTTAAAAGCGGATATAGATCAAAGGCTGGCTCCTCGTATGGGTGAGCGGCCAGAAGCGCCTTAACCGCTCGCGCAACCTCTGTAGCGTTGATCAGCAGCTCAAGACGCTCTTCGGGTACTTTTGAGAAGTGCCCGACTGCACCGGAAAAAGGCTCCGCTCCCTCCAGCGGGGTAAATGTACCTGTGCCTTCAGTGGCAAAGGTACAGTCCCGGTAATTACCCTGCCTTGCAACAAAGGGGAAGAGTGCCGACCGCATCTGGTCAAGATGGGTAACAGGGAGAAAAACCACCAGTTTAACCAGCTCGGCAGTTGATGTAATCTTGAGCGGCACAGAATCCGAAAGTCCGATCCTCCGTGCAAGTACATCGTTTAATCCACCATCGGCGATATCATAATTAGTGTGCAGAGTGACTATTGACAATCCACCCCTGATCGCCTTTTGTATGATCGCGCCTAGAGGGTTAGTCGCTGAGATTGATTTGATCGGTTTGAATATAAGAGGGTGGTGGGTGACAAGCAGTTGACAGGAAGAGCTGATGGCGGAGTCTACAACGTCAGGGGTCGGATCAAGGGCTACCATGACGCGGGTTACTTCGGCAGCGGGATCACCAATCTGCAATCCGGGATTGTCCCACGCTTCCGCCAGTGCCAATGGAGCAATTTTATTAATGATACCAACCAGATCCGCAACTTTAGGAGTTTTCATCGGCTACAATCAAAAAGAGTGCAACCTTGCGGTGTGCACTCTCGTGGTGAGGTATGATAACGGGGCGTTCCCAAATATCTGGCCGGCATCCGGCGTTTATCCCTCGAAATTTGAAATGGTGGGCCCACCAGGACTCGAACCTGGGACCAACCGGTTATGAGCCGGTGGCTCTAGCCAACTGAGCTATAGGCCCGTAGGGGTTTGCATCATAGAGGAGACGAATTTCTCTGTCAAGCTAATTTGACTGTTATCAAACGGGAATACTTACCGATAAAACCTCAATCGCGCGGGATTGCCAACATCCGGTCGAGCGCCACCCTGGCTCTGCTGCGAATATCCTCCGGTACGCTTATAACCGGCGTCATCGTCTGGAGAGACAGCAGGATATCCTCCAGCGAGGTAAGTTTCATATTGGGGCAGAACAGAGCCGGTGACGCCAGGATAAATTCTTTGGTCGGGTTTTCGAGGCGGAGTTTGTAGATAATACCAGCCTCCGTGCCGATGATGAATTTTGCAGCCGGACTGGTGCGGCAGTAGTCGTACATGCCGCTTGTGGAACAGACATGGTCTGCCAGCTCCGAAACCTCCGGGGCGCTTTCAGGATGGCAGATAAAGAGCGCATCGGGATGTTCGCTCTTTTTTTGCAGCACCGCTGACACCGTCATCCGTTCATGTGTCGGGCAGAATCCCTCCCAGAAGATGAACTTCTTTTCCGGGACAAACTTTGCGATCCAGCGCCCCAGATTGCGATCCGGCACAAAGATAAGTTCATCCTCTTTGAGCGACCGCACAACCTTGAGCGCATTGGCTGATGTGCAGCAGATGTCGGAATGGGCTTTAACCTCGGCAGATGAGTTGACATAAGTAACGACCGGCACGCCGGGATGCCGTGATTTAAGCAGTTCAAGCTCTTCTGCCGTTACCATGTCAGCCATCGGGCATCCGGCATCCGGGCGTGGAAGCAGAACTTTTTTCTCCGGAGAGAGAATCGCCGCAGACTCCGCCATGAAGTGTACGCCACAGAACAGTATGACGTCTGCCTCGGTTTTGGCAGCCTCAACAGATAAGGCAAGAGAATCTCCGGTGATATCGGCGATCTCCTGAACCTCATCACGCATATAATTGTGGGCGAGCAGCAGTCCGTTCCGCTCTTTAAGAAGCTCTTTTATCTGTTGTTGTATCTCATCGGGCATTATTCAATGGCTCCTTACGTCGCGGTATTATACCTGCAGTTAGCGATATTACAATTATTTATTTGTATCCGCTATCAAGCGTACCAGCACCACCTCTTCATCCCGGCTGTTCACCTCACCATCAAGGCGCGCCTGCAGCAGGCGGTTTTTCATGCGCCTGAACTGCGGCCCAGGCTCCAGGCCAAGCTCGCGAAGATCCTCGCCATTCAAAATCGGGGCTATCGTTCGCAGTCTGGTCAAATAGAGTGAGACGAAGCGCCTGACCTGCTCGCTGCTGGCGCGTGCCGCCAGATATGACAGCATCTCCAGGCTAAGGCCGCTGAACCAGGAATGAATCTGACTGTTTTGTACCTCGACAGGCTGCTTCAAACGTCGCTTGACAGCATTAAGAGTGCTGAACACCAGGTGACGCTGGCTGCAGAGGCGCAACGCGAGTCGACCCGGAATCGCCAGACGGACAGAGACGTCGTGAAATTCCTGCGATGAAAGGGCGTCACACAAAGCAAGCAGATATACCTGCCATGGTTCACATCTCTCCTTGAGGTAGAGCAACCGTAGCCATGCCATAACCTGTCCGGTCTCGCGCAGCACCCGCTCTGTGGCCGAGACCAGCTTGAGCGAAGGATGAATATAGGTTAGTAACCCGAAAGAAGCCATGCGGGTAATGGCGGCAATCGGCTCTTTTTCGCGCATGATCTGCACGAGCTCACTCCGCAGGCGTTCTCCGCCGAGCTTTTCAAGGAGATTCATGCGTACCGCGCTCTGCATCAGATTTTCGGTATGCGGCGCAATATGAAAACCGAGGCGCTGTTCAAAGCGTATGGCCCGAAACACCCTGGTCGGGTCTTCGACGAAGGAGAGATTGTGCAACACTCTGACGACCCGTTCCTGAATATCCTGCTGACCGCCGAAATGATCCGTCAATTGACCGAAGCAATTGCCGTTTATGCTGATTGCCAGAGTGTTTATCGTAAAATCACGCCGGTACAGATCGTGCCGAAGGGAGGCCCGCTCAACAGTCGGAAGGACGCCGGGCGAGTCGTAATATTCCAGACGGGTGCTAGCCACGTCAATCTTTCTGTCATCGGGAAGGATCAGCACAGCGGTACCGAATTTTTTATGACTCCGCACCCTGCCGCCATAGAGTGCAACAAAGCGTTCCGCGAAAAAAATGGCATCACCTTCAACGGTAACATCCATATCAAGATTGTCTATCCCGATCAGCAGGTCGCGGATAAAACCGCCGACCAGATAGACCGCCATACCAAGGCTATCGCCGATGGCACCGAGTGCCTGAAGAGTCTCACGGATGTTTTTGGAAAAGCGCTTGGCGATCACTCCTGCAAGCGAACGGAGCCGCGTCGGAACTTCCAGCGATTCCAGATCATAGAGGGGGCCACTCTGGCGACGCCGACTGCCGTGTATATGGCGCATCAAATCGGTTCGCGTCACCGCGCCGGCCAGTTCTGTACCCTCAAAAACAGGAACAAAACGGCGATTGCCGGTCACCATGTACGACTGGATCTCTGTCAGCGGGGTATCAGGGGTTGCAGAGAGGTATTCCGTATGCATGAAATCGGTTACCGGCGATTCGCCCAGTCCGTGATGCAGCGCTTTTTCGATGGTTCTGCGGGAGACAACACCCACCATCAATTTCCCGGACATAACCGGCATTGCGTTGCAGTTATAGCGGGTCAGGTATTCACGTGCTCCGGTAATGTTGACAGAGACCGGCATCGTCTTGACCGGGGTTGACATTATTGCCCCCGCAGTAACGCCTCCCGTAACCGTGCGCCGCAGCAGTTGATCAAGCCGTTCCAGCACCTGTTTCAGCGGCTGGTTATGTAAAACAGCCGAGGCCGCCGTACTATGTCCGCCCCCCTGAAAAGCCCTCATTATTTCACCGGCATCAACTTCAGGGGCGCGACTGCGCCCTACCAGATAGACATGATCCTCCATAGCAACAGCCACAAACAGCGCATCCATATTTTCCATGTCACGCAGCAGATGAGCCAGTGAGGCGATGTCACCGATATAGTGTTGACACGTGGCATGAGCGATTGAAATAACCACGCCGTTTATCGTGTTGGCTTTAAGGGTTGTCAGCAGTTGCCGTAAAAGCCCCATCTGCTCTTTTGTCAACTCCGGAGTCAGGGCATCGCTGATGATACTCAACCGCGCACCTTGATCCAGCAGCCAACCCGCAACCAGATAATCCTCTGACGTCGTCGATGCAAACAACAAACGCCCGGTATCCTCATGAATCCCGAGCAGAATCAGAGTGGCTTCTTCAGCGCTCAATGAAACGCCCTGAGCCATCAACCGCGCGGCGAGAAGCGTTGATGCAGAACCGCCAACAGTAATTGTGCCGCCGGTCGGACAAATACTTTCATCGGTCAACGGATGATGATCATAGATATGTATTTCCAGGCCGGGGCGTTCAAGAATCTCTGCGAAGCGACCGATACGGGAGGCCTGCTGGCAATCAACTATGATCAGGCGGGTTATAGATTCAAGGTTGATTTCTTTGGCTCGGGTGAAGTGCGGCAGGTATTCCGGATGACGCTCCACAAAAACACGCACCGCCTTTTCCTGAGACCCCGGAAAAGAGAGCAGAGCGCCGGGATAGAGCCTCAAAGCCGCAGTAATGGCACCAAGGCAGTCAAAATCGGCGTTAGTGTGTGTTGTGATAACGTCCATGTCAACCTGAAAATCTGGGGGAAATATGCACAGACGTTGCCTGAAACTCGATGATTATGCTCAGGGGCTTGGGTTAGACGGTGGGGACTGCCCTAAATCCTCGCGGAGCCAGAAACTGTTTTAATTTAGCCAAAGCCCGCTCTTCAATCTGGCGTACCCGCTCACGTGATATGCTGAAATGATCAGCGATATCCTGAAGTGTAAGCGGATCATCGCTTGTCACCCTGTGCGTTATGATAAAACGCTCCTTCTCGTTTAACCCCGCCAAAGCCTGCTCTACGTTAAGTTTCAGCACCTGCTCCTGCTGGTATGCAGCCAACAGCTCCTCCTGGTTCATCCTTTCATCAGGAATGGTTTCAAGAACGGTGATATCCTCGCTCTCGCCAAGAAGCGTATCAAGTGAAAACTCTCCCTTCATGCGCTGTTCCATCTCCGACACATCCTGCTGAGAAACCTGAAGCATCTGAGCCGTTCCTTCGATGTCAGAGTCATGTCCAGTCATTTGAAGAAGTTTTTCCTTGGCTTTGCGTAATCCGTAAAAAAGTTTCCGCTGCGCCTGGGTCGTTCCTATTTTGACCAGGCTCCATGCCGACAGTATAAAATTCTGGATGTATGCCCTGATCCACCATCCTGCATAAGCGATAAGGCGCACCCCTTTATATGGGTTGTATTTGCGCACCGCCATCATCAGCCCGATATTTCCCTCCTGAATGAGGTCAAGCATCTTCAGGCCGTAGTGGCGATATTCGGAAGCAACCTTTACAACAAACCGAAGATTTGAAGTAATGAGTGTATGCGCCGATTCCAGATTTTTTTCTTCAAAAAACTGCTCGGCATGAAAACGCTCTTCCTCCTCATTCAGAATTCTGAATTTTCCGATTTCAGCCATATACAGCGTCAGGCTGTCAGCTACTACCGGGTAATTGGCGACCATAACGCACCTCCTGTTTTTATGGTTAGTTTTTAGCACTCTCTGCATTAGAGTGCTAAAAATATAACAAGCATGATTCATAAAATCAAGAGTAAAAATCAAACTATCATAAACAATAACAGGTCGTTAGAGCTAAAATATAAATACATCTACCTGTATTGCCGGAGATGTTTTATCCGGCATCCAGTTTTCAGCGACTTAAAGAGTGGATTTCGACCAGAAGCCTGCCGGAATAACAGTAGCGGCGAATTAGAACTAATCAGGAAAACGTTTGAGACGGGAGAGGGGATCGGATGGCTAAAACCTGATCAGTAATCCACCCCAGGTCAGGCCTCCGCCAAAGCCCATGGCAAGAACCAGGTGTCCCGGCTTGATCGTACCGTTACGCAGGTTTTCATCCAGCACCAACGCCACCGAAGCTGCCGAGGTATTGCCGCAGCGGTCAAGATTAAGCAGAAAGCGTTCCTTGGGGAAACTACTCTTTTTTGAGATGAAGTCTATCATACGCACATTGGCCTGATGAGGGATAATAAAATCGAGATCAGCCGGAGTTATCCCGGCTTTTGCACAGAGTTTGTTGATAATATCTGGAATTACTTCGGTTGCAAAAATGTAGACCTGTTTACCGGCCATCTGGAAATAAATTTCACGAGCCTCTATCGTCTGAGCTGTAACCGGACTTCGCGACCCCGAAGATGGCACCTGAATCAGCGGCCACCCCTTGCCGTCACTACGCATGTAGGTATGTTGTACACCAGTCGATGCATCACCGCCGCTGCTCAAAATAGCTGCGCCAGCGCCGTCACCAAAAAGTGGGCAACTGTTTTTGTCGTTAAAATCAAGAATTTTAGAGTAGGTATCGGCACCGATAGCCAGGACGGTCTTGTATTTTCCGCATTTGATGAAGTTGTCGGCAATTTCAAGTGCATAGACAAAGCTGGAACAGACGGCGTTGATATCGAAGGAGAAAGCGTTTTTTGCGCCGATATTCTCCTGAACTATGCAGCCGGTTGAA
The DNA here is from genome assembly GCA_964418315.1 of uncultured Geobacter sp. GTDB lineage: Bacteria > Desulfobacterota > Desulfuromonadia > Geobacterales > Pseudopelobacteraceae > JACRCG01. Next base: position 17,172 of record CAYQMO010000039.1, read on the forward strand.
GGAAGGCTCATGTCTGGAGTCGATGTGCCGATAACAATGCAATCGATTTCCGAGGCGTCAATACCGGCAGATTCAAGAGCATTTATTGCGGCAATGGTAGCGAGGTCGGAGGTTGCCTGATCGGCATGGGCAAAGCGCCTTTCACGGATGCCGGTGCGACTGTAAATCCATTCGTCGGCATTTTCCACCAGATAGTCAAAATAACTGTTGGCTATGACTCGATCCGGCAGGCATGAGCCGCTTCCTATGACTTTTGAAACTATCATTTTTTCCCCCGATTCATTTCAAACTGACTGCACAGATTCCATTTTAATCAACGTCTGCACCATTGCACAAAATAACGCCGTTTGTCAAGAATGACCTTCCATATCGGTCTGCGGTTCCACTTTAGCTCGCAGAATATCGACAATAGAAAACGTCCATACAAGAAGATATGACGCCAACACCGCTTTGCCGAAACCTGTAGTGTCATCCAGTGACTTCAAAACCTCTGTCGGCGATATTTTGATTGCGCCACCGGCAATCTGTGAAGCGATCAGCGGCGAAAGTCCCCGTAGCAGGACAAAAAGTCCCAGTAACAGTATCAGATTGACGAGAACAATTAAAATCCCGCCGATCATCTTACGTCCAAGATAGAACTGCCCCAGTCCCGGCAACACCAGGGCAGAAAGCAGCAGAGCTGATATTTTTTTACTCACGATCAGTTTCTCCTCTATTTTATGAGTACCGCCAAGTTTCTGTTTTGACTTTGCTGGATCATTAGGGCATAGTAAAACCAATTTCACCCTGCACTTTATTGGAGCGTATCAATGGTTTTATTAGCAAACATTCTGTTGGCTATTGCCAAGCTGGTCGAGCTGGCAAGCGGGTTGTTGACACTCTACAAATATATTCTACTGGCAAGTGTTATCGTGTCATGGGTTAACGCCGACCCTTACAACCCTCTTGTCAATTTTATTCACCGTGTTACGGAACCGGTACTGCGCAGGATAAGACGACATTTGCCTGATACCGGAGCGCTGGATTTGTCACCGATAGTCGCATTTGCTGCAATATATGTACTTCAGATCATCCTGTTTGACACCGTTTACCATTACCTGATGAACATCAGCATGTCCCTGAAAATCGGGGGGTAACGGAGCAAGTTTCACTGCTCTTTCAGGTCAGGATAGCGATAAAGCCAAAAAAAAACCCCGGAGAGTATCCGGGGTTTTTCGGTTCGTTTCGAAGCCGACTTTAAATTCTTGTTACGTTCGCGGCCTGAAGCCCTTTCGGACCCTTTGTTACTTCGAAAGTCACTCTATCACCTTCTGCAAGGGATTTAAAACCTTCGCCTGCGATTGCGGAGAAATGGCAGAATACATCTTCGCCACCTTCCTGCTCAAGAAATCCAAAACCCTTGCTGTCGTTAAACCATTTTACTGTTCCGTTTACCATGTGCTTGCTTCTCCTGATTCTTCTTAATGATTTATCCGGGTATATCCGAATTTTTGCCAACCTATCAGTATCGATTACGCTATGTCAAGCAAATTAAATGGTAATCAAACTTTTTTTGATAATTTCTTGCGCCTGAGACAATTGGGCACCGCTTCCATTAATCCAGTTGATGTCAATACCATGCCGCTCCATCCTGCGAAACCAGTTTTCCTGTTTTTTTGCGAAATCATGAATTGCACTGTTCAGCCTCTGAAACAGATCATTGCTTTTCATGGTACCTCTAAGATAAGCGCCGATGTAGCGGTATTCGAGTCCATAATAATCAAGCCGTTCCCAGGTTATTCCTCCGGCATGGAGAAATTCAACCTCTTCTATCAAACCACTCTCAAGTCTATCTTTCAGGCGACAGGTTATCCTCTGCCGCAATGCTTCGCGCTCCCAGCGGATGCCGATAACTACTGAATTAAAATGTGGTTGCGCTGCGCTTGTCACCTCATTTTTCAGTTCCCCCCTGGCAATTTCGATCGCCCGAACCGTCCGCTCCCGATCCAGCAAATCAGTGCTATTGTGCAGAGTCGGCTTGAGACGCCATAACTCCTCCGCCAGTTCCGCGTTACTCTTTAATGCCAGTTCACCGCGCAGAGCTTCGTTCTTGGGCACTTCAATCATCTGGTAGCCACGCAGCGCCGCATCCAGATACATGCCGCTCCCACCACATAGAATCGGAAGAGTCCGGCGTGAGGAAATATCTGCGACTGCAGCCAGAAATCTGCGCTGAAACTCAAAAACGCTGAACTCTCCACCGGCATCCAGAATATCGATCAGATGATACGGAATCGCACCATATTCATGAAGGTCCTTACCGCTGCCGATGTCCATCCCCCGAAAAACCTGACGGGAATCGGCAGAAATGATCTCTCCGCCGTATATTTCGGCCAAAGCGACAGCCAGGCGCGTCTTGCCGGACGCAGTCGGACCTAGAACGGTGATCATGTCGAATGATATTTCTGCTTCACCCATCGCGCAGTTCTTTGTATACCGTTTCAGCAGTTGCCCTGCTGAATCCGAGGATGGTGGTGATTTCTTCCACGGTTGCTTCCTTTAACCCTTTAAGGCTGCCAAAATGAGTTAATAGTGCTGTGCGACGTTTTGGGCCAATTCCCGGAACAGAATCGATCCCGGAGGCGATACTCTCTTTGCTGCGCAGTTTCCGGTGATATCCGATAGCAAAGCGGTGCGCCTCATCGCGGACAGATGCCAATAGTAAGAGCGGTTTTGAATTCTGACGGAGCACGACAGGGTTCTTTCTGCCCGGCAGGAAAACCCGTTCATCACTTTTCCCCACCGTCTCTCCAGCAGCATTATTGGTAACGCGGCTCTTGGCAAGCGATACCAGGTCAAAACAATCTGATAAACCCAGTTCGGCGACAATCTCCCGCACGGCATTCAACTGCCCTATCCCGCCATCAACAACGACGAGATCAGGTCCGCTCTTTTCGTCATAACTGTCAGCACGAAAGCGCCGCAGAAAAATCTCCCGCAACATGGCAAAATCATCCTGACCGTCAACGGTTTTGATGCGGTAATGGCGATAACTGCTTCGGTCAGCCTTGCCCGCAGTCAACACGGCGCAGCTCCCAACCGAAAAACTACCCTGAATGGTGGAGATGTCATAGCACTCAATCCGCTCCGGAATGCGGCTCAAATGGAGCAGTCGGGCGAGTTCAGCCAGCACCGCTGCTGCGGCACTCCCCTCGTCATCACGCTCCCGGTATGCAGACATGGCATTTCTGTCGGCAAGCGCAACCAGCTCCCGCTTTGTTCCTCGCAGCGGGAGAGTGAGGGAGACCTTGCTCCCCTTCAGCTCTCCAAGCAGTTCAGCCAGAGTATCACCTTCTTCAATGGCAAGCGGGAGGAGAATTTCTTCAGGGATAAAAACAGATCCAGTATAATACTGCAGTAAAAATGCTGAAATTGCGGCGGCATCGTCCAGCTCCCAAGCAAGAGAGAACAGGTGGCTGCCGGAGAGGACGCCGGCGCGGATATACAGCAGAGCGATTTCAATTCTATCAGCGTTACGGTAGAAACCGATCACGTCCCTATCTCCACCGTTCATGACGACTTTCTGCTTTTCAACTGTAATTTCAATCGAATGGAGCAGATTCCGCCAGCGGGCGGCCTCCTCATACAGCATGCGTCTGGAGGCATCGTTCATTTTTTGCTTGAACCCGGCAATAAGAAGTCGCCCTTTGCCCTCAAGAAAAAGCATCGCGCCATCAACCAGCACCGCATATCCCTCCCTGGTTATGAGACCATGGCAGGGGGCGCTGCAGTGGCCTATCTGGTGGTACAGGCAAGGACGCTTACGGGACATGCACGCAGCAAGCGGGTAGTGGCGCAGCGGAAACATTCTGTTCATCTGGCGTAGCATATCGCGCGCGGCAGAACCGGAGGAGTAAGGGCCAAAATAGCGTGCCTCGTCACGAGGGCGCTTGCGAACTACCGTAAAACGTGGAAAATCCTCTTTCGGATCAATGCGGAGCGAAAAATAGGTTTTGTCATCCTTGAGATTAAGGTTGTAGCGGGGATGGTGTTGTTTGATAAGCGTGTTCTCAAGCAGCAGCGCCTCTTTTTCGGTATCTGTCAGTACGACCTCAATATCAACAACCTTGGCCATCAGAAATTTGATTTGATAGCGCCCATCGCCGGATTGTTTGAAATAAGAGCGTACCCGCTGCCGGAGGCTGCGAGCCTTGCCGACGTAAATTATTTCTCCGGCATCGTTTCGCATCAGGTAGACACCCGGAGAGGCTGGTAACAGCCGTATCTTCTCTTCAAGAGTCATAAGCGACATTCTATACTTCACACGGCGATAATTCCATTTTGCTTTCAAGATGACATTTATATAGACCCTAAAGGTTTATCTTCGAGTTTAAAGGTTTCATCCGCTTTTATCTTTCTTTATCCCTGTTAAAATGCCTTTGAAGTTAAAAACAAAACCTTTTATTTAACAGGGATAAAAGGGATAAAAGCGGATAACGGCAAAAGCAAAAAAGTTTT
>CAYQMO010000040.1:0-20971 GCA_964418315.1 uncultured Geobacter sp.
AGTACATCGGCACTGCGAGCTTTGGCATCGCCCAGCGCAATATTGCCCACCAGATCAATGAGCCCGCCAAGGCTTGTTGGATCAAGATTTTGCCGTGCAAACACTTTGGGCAATACCCCTTTGAGCGAAGGGTTTTCTTTCTCAATAGCATCCATTGCTTCATCAACAAAAGTGCCGATTTCAGGCTGCTTGGCACGAGAAAGCAGAAACGACCAACGCGCTTCAGTAGGCACGAAGAATACATTTTCAGCCTTGTATTCGTCCTTATCCTCCGGATCAGCTCCAGCGTATTCACCAACACCTGCTTGCAGCTTGGCAAAGTGTTCCTCAAATGAATCGGAAATATATTTCAGAAAGATCAAGCCTTGAACGATGTGCTTGTATTCGGCGGCATCAATATTTTTTCGTAGTTTGTCGGCGGCTTTCCAAAGCTGTTTTTCCAAGGGTTCTTCATTTATAACTTTAACTTTTGCCATTTGACTTCCTTATTTATTGAGTGAAATTACATTGTGCTGCGGGTAATCCGGCGACCTTATCCATGTGGTACCTCCCGGCAGATTTCCTTTATAAAGAAATGACAAAAACACTGAATCTTCAGTTACTGTGCGCCGGATAAATGAACCGGCGAATCACACACGCTGCGGCGAAAAATAGCAGATTTACCAAAACGATGGTGGCGCTGGCAGGGAGGTTGGCCATGATGGAAATAATAATTCCGATAATCACCGAACTGCACCCCTGTATCGCGGCCAGCATGATACAGACTTTAAAACCACGCGCCAACTGGAGGGCACCGGCTGCCGGAACAATGAGGAGTGAGGAAATAAGCATGATTCCGACAAGCTTCATCGCCAGAACAACCGACAGCGCGGTTAGCAGCACCAGTATTGAGTTGATGAATGACGTGTGAATGCCGGATACTTTGGCAAGCTCGTCGCTGAAAGAAATGGCGAACAGTTCGTGATAATATAGCGAGAGCATCAGCATGACCAGGAGGCAGAGCAGTGCCGCAATCACCACCTCTTCGCTCCGGATCGACAAAATGTTGCCAAACAGATAGCTCAGCAGATCAACGTTGTACCCTCCACCGACGCTTGCCAGAATAATACCGGCAGAAATACCAAGGGCTGAAACCAGACCGATTGCAGCATCTCCGCTTAAGCGCCCCTTTTCAGTCAACTTGAGAATGCCAAGAGAGGCGAGCAGTACAATCGGCATGGTCACCAGCAGCGACATGACGGAATAGAACTTTAGCGCCAGGGCAATGGCGGTACTGCCGAAGGTGACGTGCGCCAGACCGTCGCCGATCAGCGATAAACGGCGTAAAACCAGGAAGACCCCCAATACGGAGCAGAGTAGAGCAATCAGGGTTCCGGCGAGCAGTGCCCGCTGAATGAATCCATATGAGAGGATTTCTAAAAGATTCATGGTCAATGCCGGTGGCACATCAGGTGCTGAGAGTGTTCGCCGAACAGCGACGACATCTCGGATGAACAGCAGAATTGATCGAAACTGCCGTAGAAAAGCAGCTTTTTATCAAGGTATAGCATTTTGGAAGCATGTTCTCCTATCGCACCGCTGTCGTGTGTGACCAGCAGCACAGTAACGCCGCGTGTACGGTTGATATCGGCAATCATGGCATAAAAGCGACCCCTTGTTTCCGGATCAAGGGCTGCGGTTGGTTCATCCAGAACCAACAGCTCCGGATCATTTACGATGGCTCTGGCGAGCAGAACACGCTGCAACTGACCGCCTGACAGTTCACCAATAAGTTTATATTTCAGGTCCGAAATACCTAATTCATTTAATATTACATCAATTTTAACGGTATCATCACCATTCAGGCGTTTCGGGAAACGTTTGAGACTTAACAGGCCAAGCCCAACCGTTTCGTGTACCGTCGCAGGAAATACCGGATTGACCAGATGAAGGCTCTGGGGAAGATAACCGACTTTGTGCCAATCGCGAAATGTTGACAGAGGCGTGCCAAACAGCCTTGCGGAACCGTTGCTGATGGTTACAAGACCAAGCAGCGCCTTGATCAGCGTACTCTTGCCGGAACCATTCGGTCCCACAATTCCGACATAATCGCCGCGTTCAACCTGAAAGGAAATATCCTCAAGCACTCTCCCTTCCCGATAGCTGCATGACAGCGACTCGATTACCACTATTTCGATCGACATGAAAGTCCCTTCTGCAACTGTTCGAGATTGTGCTCCATCAGATCAAAAAAAGTGACAGAGCGGGAGATATCATCCCTGGATACATTATGAGCGCCATGAAGCATCAATACCCCGACACCAGCTTCCTTTGCCAATGTTTCAGTCAGGCGTGGCGATAGCAGCTCTTCAGCGAACAGATAAGTGGCGCCCGACGACTTGATCTCCCTGACAAGGGCGATCATACGTTCTGCCGACGGCTCCGAATCCGATGAAATACCGCTAAGCGCCTGATAGTCGAGATTGTATCGGTCAGCCAGATAGGCAAAGGTATAATGCCCGCCATGAAGAAGTTTTCTGGTAGAGCATGTCTTTAGCCGGTTTTGGTACCGCTGGTCAAGTGCTGTCAAACGGGTTTTCAAGGTGTCTGCATTCAGCCGGTACAGTGCGCTGTGAGCCGGATCGGCAGCAACAAATCCTTCCAGAATTGTATCGACCATACGCAAAGCATTGGTGAAATCAAGCCAGATATGCGGATCAATTACGTTCCGATCATGGCTATGCTCATCCCCTCCTTTACTCCCTTTATGCTCATCTTTTCCGGAGGCTTTATGATAGCTGGCTTTTTCACCTGCATTGATAACCCGCAGCGTTTTACTGTCCAGCCCGCTGATAATTTTATCCGCCCACGGTTCCATATACTTGCTGGTGTAAATGAACAACCCCGCCCGGCTGATCCTGATCATCTCTTCCGGTTTTGGTTCAAACGTATGAGGCTCGACGCCTGGCGGCAGCAGCATGGTCACCTGCGCCTTGTCACCGGCTATTGTTCTGGCAAAATCATACAAGGGAAACAGGGTGGTAACAACCTTTAAGCCGGTTGCAGGCGTCACTTCACTCTTTTTGCAGCCAGCAGCAAGAAGTACAGTGCAACACAGGATATACATGATGACACCGGCGATTTTGAATTTCATTCTTCCTCCTTTTCGCATATGTCCCGGTAGGTTATCAACTCGCCGGTATATGTTCGTATCAGCAGCGTGGAACCGTTTATTTTAACATCATCCGGTAGAAGCGCAACCTTTCCCTTTCCCCCTGGCAGATCAATGACATAGTGCGGAATCGCCATGCCGGAAATATGCCCGCGTAAACCTTTAATTATTTCAAGGCCTTTCCGGACTGATGTCCTGAAATGGGCAGTCCCCTGAACAAGATCCATCTGATGCAGATAATACGGCCTTACGCGCAGCGCAAGCAATCCGGTCATCAGGCTCCGCATGGTTTCAAGCGAATCATTGACCCCTTTAAGCAGTACGGTCTGGTTTCCCAAAGGAATCCCCGCGTCTGCCAGTAATGAACAGGCTGTCGTTGAATCCGCAGTGATCTCATCCGGGTGATTAAAGTGGGTATTGATATAGAGCGGGTGAAACGTCCGGAGCAGCGCGCACAACTCCGGAGTTATCCGGGGCGGAAGTGTTACCGGCATTCTGGTGCCTATACGAATGATTGCAACATGGGGAATGGTTCGGAGTTCGGTAAGAATTGTTTTCAAAGATTCGTCATCAAGCATCAGCGGGTCGCCACCGGACAAGATCACATCATGAATTTCAGGGTGAACGGCAATATATTCGACTATTTTTTGAAAGGCGTCGTTACTCATTTGAACGTCATCACTGCCAATAAGCCGTTTTCTCATGCAGAAACGGCAGTGCACCGGACAGCGATTGGATACCAGCAGGACTACCCTGTCAGGATAGCGATGGATAAGCCCCGGAACAGGACTTAAGGCTGATTCATCCAGCGGGTCTGGGTCTTGAGCCGTATCTTCGAGTTCCAGCAGATCCGGCATACACTGCTTCCAGATGGCATCATCGGGGCGTTTGATGAGGGTGGCATAATAGTCTGTCAGCCTGACTGGATATCGAGCTGAAACGAGTCGAAACTCTTCTGATGAATTATTATATGTAGATGCAGATGTATGTTCAAAATAGCGCATTAACAGCAGCCTGCCCGGATATTTACTAAACCACAGTGTGGATACATTTGATTGCACTTGAAAATAGTAAGCTTTTGTGAAATACACAACAACTTAATATCCGCCCGCACCCGATTAATTTCAAGCTTCATCTAAATTTCATTTTATTGTGGCTACCCACTATGTATACCAAATACTTCGGTTTCAACGAAAAACCATTCACCCTGACTCCAAATTCGCGTTTTATCTTCCTGAGTAAAAATCATAAAGAAGCTTTTGCTCACCTTCTCTATGGCATAAAAAACCATTATGGTTTTATTGCGCTGATTGGCGAAGTTGGCACCGGTAAGACAACCGTCCTGCGTACATTGCTGAATCAACTGCAGGATGATGCGTATCGCACGGCGCTGATCGTAAACCCGTGCCTTACCGGAATTGAGTTGCTTCAGAGTGTCTGCCAGGAATTCGGTCTTACGGTACAAAGCGAACATGTTAATGAACATCTTGTGGCGATCAACAATTTTCTGCTCTCTGAGACATCTGCGGGTCGAACCGTTGTCCTGGTTATTGATGAGGCACAAAATCTGAACCCTGTTGTTCTGGAACAGATACGGCTGATTTCAAATCTGGAGACCGAGAATGATAAACTTATACAAATCGTACTGGCAGGTCAGCCTGAATTGGCCACTCTTTTGGGGCGCCCCGAACTTCGCCAACTGGATCAGCGTATCGCGGTTCGTTACCGGCTTGAATCGCTTGATATGCATGAAACACGATCCTATATACGCCATAGAATGGAGGTAGCCGGAGAAACCGGCGGTGTATCATTCAGCAACTCCGCAACAAGGTTGATTTACCTCTACACCCGTGGCATACCTCGCATGATAAATATTCTCTGCGATCGCTCCCTTCTTGTCGCATTTGGTGATGAGCGACGTCGCATAACGGCAGGTGTTGTAACCAGAGCGATCAAGGAGCTTTTAAATGTTTCTCTGAAAAAGTGTTTTTCCTTTGTTATTGCAGGATTGACTATGAAGGTGACCAGGATGACAAGCGACACGCAGAGGCCTAACAGTGATAAACCAATGGCCGCATTACCGATTGCGGTCAACGGAACTTCGGTTGTCGCTGCTTCGCCTGCGGATCATCGGTTTTTGGCGCTGAAAAAGGAAATAGTTTCGCATGACCAAAAGAGTGCTCACCTGTTGGCATTTAACTCTATAGCTGATAGATTCGGGGTTCAAAGAATTACCAGTCTAAACGAGGAGATGCTTACTATTCCCGCAATGTTTTCTCAATTTACAGCGAAGAGAAATTTACAGGTTACCGAACTTAAAGGAACCCCTGACGATGCTATCCGCTTTAACGTCCCTTTTCTTGTCGCGACAAAGTTCAGTGATGCCAGCGGGAGGTACTACATAGCGGTTACGTCAGCAGGGAAAGATTCCGTAACAACATCGCCAGTATTTTTCGGCGACCATACACTCTCTAAATTTGATTTAAATTCTATTTCATCCGGTACTTTCTATCTGGTACGGAAAGAATCCGGACGTAACCATGATAAGAGCAGACCTGTGCAGATAACGCCATCCCTTTCATCGGCAGAAAGCTAGAAATGAGTTCGATTCTAAAGGCACTAAAAAAAGTTGAAACCGATAACGCATCACGCCGCCCCGGTGAGTTACGGATTGATGCCGAAATATTACGGACAGAAAATCATTCGCATCTTTCCTCATCCCGTATACTGCTGGTTTCCGTGCTTCTCGTCGCCTTTGGAGTCGGTGCCACCTATCTCTATATGAAACGGGGCAAAACAGATGAACAGACGATCCTGAATGCGAGAGTAATTTCCGGTCAAAAACAGCCCTCTGTTTCGGCTACTCCTGAAATTAAAGCAGAACAGTTGCCGCCGGCTATTGTTATGGTTCCGGCAGAACAGCAGATTATTTCCGAAGGAGCAAGGGTAGAGAAACAGCGCCCCTCCAGCATAAGGCCAACTGCTGCGGTCGTTGCCAAACGACCGGTTATGCCGGAGCGTCCGGCTTTATCCCCGCAGCGGGCAAATCCCTTACCTGCGCCGAAAAATAACAGTAATCTTCCGTCAATCAGGGTTAACGGCATAGCTTTCCAGGATGACGGTTCCGAGGCTGTTGCCATGGTAAATGGAGAACCGCATTCAAGAGGGGGGATTATTGCCGGTGTTATAGTCGAAGAAATTTACAAAAACAGGGTGAAGTTCAATTATAACGGGGAAGTTTTTGAAGTATTGCTGGGTCAATCAAATCGATAAATGCGGAATTGGTGTTACCGGACAATAATTCTGATAAAGCGGATCAGATAATCTACACCCGACCAGGCAGTCAATATAGTGGCAATCCAGAGAAAAAACATGCCGACGTTGTGCATATTGACCGTAAGGAGCGTGTGTGAAATCCCGAAGAACCAGTTGTAGTCGTAGTGAAGAACCAAGCCGAGAATAGCGACGATCTGAAAAATAGTCTTGTACTTGCCAAGATCGCTTGCATGAATAACAATCCCCTCACTTGAAGCGATACCTCGCAGTCCGGTAATAATAATCTCCCGTCCCAGAATAACCAGCACCATCCAGGCCGGAACCCGGTTAAATGGCAGAATCATTATCAGCGCGGCCATAACAATAAGTTTATCCGCAATTGGGTCAAGAAATTTACCAAAAATAGTGACGATGCCCATGCGGCGGGCCAGATATCCGTCAAGCCAGTCGGTAATTGACGCAACAGCAAAAAGAATTGCAGCCCAGAAACCGGCAGATCTGGATGGAGACATCAAAATCAGGGCAAGAAGCGGGATAACGGCAATACGAGCCACGGTGAGTGCATTGGGCAGGTTGATGATTTGATTTGGCTGGCCGGTTGTCATCATTGAATTCCGCTTTCCTGATATGTCTTCATGTAGGAAAGAACTCTACTAACGTATGTTCTGGTTTCATTGTAGGGTGGAATTCCGCCATATTTTGCAACTTTATTGAGTCCGGCGTTGTATGCCGCAACAGCCAACGTGACATCGCCACGAAAAGTATCAAGCAAAAATCTGAGATATTTTACTCCGCCATCAACGTTCTCTTTTGGGTCAAATCTATCTGCAACTTTTAGAGATCTGGCCGTTGCGGGCATTAACTGCATTAAGCCGCTTGCGCCCTTCCTGGAGACCGCGTTTGGATCAAACCCTGATTCAGCATGAATTACCGCTTTTACCAGGCTTTCTTTTACGCCATATTTTTCCGAGCAACTCTTTATAAGATGGTCATATTCAACCGGAGTAGCCGAGGAAGCATATCTAAGCCTTGTGCGCAGCTCTTTATCTTTTTTGAGGTCACGCATGAAAATTTTGAAACGTTTATCTGTTGGTGCATCGGTGAAATGAACAATATCATCTTCATCAACATACCGGTAAATATCAGCATTGACATTACGAGAAGGTGTTAACGCACAGACAAGTAAAAAACTGCAGCAGATGGTAACTTGTCTCATATAATATGCCGTTGAGTTAGAGTACATCGTCCAATAATCCTAAAAGCCTCAAATTTGTCAAGAGTTATTCCGCTAAGTTTTGAGCATTGCCAGTGCCACTCTGTTACAGGAGAATCAACTGCGGTTCCGTACAGGCCTGAATATCTGCCGCTGTATAACCGGGAGCCGTCTCGACCAGGCGAAGGCCGTCAGGAGTGACATCAAGCACGGCGCGGTCGGTTATAATCCGGTTGATGACCCCCTTGCCGGTCAAAGGGAGCGTACAACTGTTCAGGATTTTAGTTTCCCCCTGTTTGTTGCAATGCTCCATCAGTACTACAATCCGTTTGGCGCCATGCACCAGATCCATGGCGCCACCCATTCCCTTGACCATTTTTCCCGGAATCACCCAATTGGCCAGATCGCCGGAGGCGGAGGCTTCCATGCCCCCCAGAATTGCCAGATCGATATGCCCGCCCCGAATCATGGCAAACGACTCGGCACTGCTGAAGGTGCTGGAACCAGGAATCATGGTAATGGTTTCCTTGCCGGCGTTGATCAGATCAGGGTCAAGCTCTTCCTCGGCAGGATATGGGCCGATGCCGAGTAGACCGTTCTCTGACTGGAGCACTACAGTTTTTACCGCTGGAATGTAGTTAGCCACCAGGGTCGGCATACCGATCCCCAGATTGACATAAAAACCGTCCTCTATTTCCTGGGCAGCCCTTTGGGCCATCTCTTCACGTGTCAATGCCATGTTGACTCCATCTCCTTCTGCTTCTCAGCCTTCTATTTCCTGACGGTGCGGCGTTCGATCCGTTTTTCGTGTCCTGTAGATACAATGATACGCTGCACGTAAACGCTGGGGGTATGAATCTGATCCGGATCAAGCTCGCCGGTTTCGACAAGTTCCTCAACCTCGGCAATGGTAATTCGTCCGGCAGCAGCCATCATCGGGTTGAAATTGCGGGCTGTCTTGCGATAGACCAGATTGCCGAAACGATCACCTTTCCACGCCTTGACAATGGCAAAGTCGGCTCTTAAGCCGGTTTCAAGCAGATATTCCTTTGCACCAAAGACCCTGGTTTCGCGCCCGTCGGCAATTGGCGTACCTACTCCCGCCGGAGTATAGAATGCCGGGATACCGGCACCACCAGCCCTGATCCGCTCAGCCAGAGTCCCTTGTGGTACCAGTTCAACTTCCAGCTCACCAGCCAGGTACTGGCGCTCGAACTCTTTATTTTCACCAACATATGACGAAATCATTTTTCTTATCTGTTTGTTCTGAAGGAGGATGCCAAGTCCCCACTCATCGACGCCACAGTTATTGGAAATGACCGTCAGGTTGCAGGCACCCTTTTCCCGTAATCCCTGAATCAGCTTTTCAGGAATCCCGACCAGTCCGAAACCGCCCGCCATGATGCTGGCGCCGTCACTGATCCCTTCCAGAGCCTCTTGAATAGTTGTGCAGACGATTGCCATATACGACCTCTGGATGAAATTAACTTCTCAAATCAAAACCCACGTAAATCATTTATTATAGAAACGGCATTTGATGTATAAGACGGAAATCGGCCAAGGTTATAATGTTGCATCAGGCTGAAACCGTTATTCATAGCGGAGCACAATACCACCAAATAGAGATCACCGTAAACTGTATTTCAGGAACAACCCAAGAAATATCCTGATTCAGTTAGCAGTTTAATTGTCTGAGTAATTTCTAGAATATCCATAGTGGCGTCAATACGTGGTTGACCAGATATCTTTATGCTGATATTCTCCAGATGAAATTGGAGAGAAAAAAGAGGAAATTCAATCTCATTGTACCTAATATGTGTACCTTCTGAAAATGGCACATAATAAAAACAAATAGTTAGGCATGTTTTCTTATTACATTCTAGTGACTAAACCGAATCATCATATTGGAGGCTGTTAAATGGCAATTATCACCGTATCACGCGAAATGGGCACCGGAGCCTATCAGATTGCCTCAGATGTTGCTCAGAGGCTTAAATATACCCTTATTGACGGACCTAAAATCAAATCACTCGCAGCAAAATACGGCCTGACTCCTGAAACGCTTCAGATGGTAGATGAGAAACCACCTTCCTACGTTACAGCAGAAGATCGCAAGCGTGCTGCAGCCCTAAATGTGATTGAACTGATAATTCTTGATCTCGCCCGTAAAGGTAATGTTGTTATTTACGGGCGAGGCGGCCAGGATTTGCTGACCGGTTGCAGAAATGTCCTCCGTCTCCGTTTTATCGCCGATTTTGAAGAGCGGGTGGAGCGTTTTGCTGAGCGGGAATGGATCGACCCGGATATGGCACGATCGCTGATACGCCGCAGTGACCTTCAAAGGGGCGGGTTTATTCATTTCTATTTTGACCGCGACTGGCGCGATCCCAATAACTATGATCTGGTTTTTAACACCTCGCGTCTTTCGGCGGAAATAATTCTGGAGTGCATTATTACTTCAGCCAAAGAGCCGGCCATAAAAGAGTCGGAAAAAACAGCCGTTGAGATTATTGAAAATGTTATTCTGTCCAAGAAGATTGAAACTTCACTTCTGAATGCCCCTGTCCTAAAGGATTACCGCCCATTTACCATTTCAGCCACTAAAGGAGCCGTCTCAATCAGCGGCTATATAGTCTCTGATGCACAGAAAACCGCCGCCATCGAGATAATCAGATCAGTAAAAGGGGTAACGTCGATCAAAGAAGATATTCAGGTTGTTGATTATAAGGCTTATAAAGAAACGATGTAATGCAGGTTGTTGAATCTTTAGAAATCAATACGAAATAAGCTGAAAAAACAACGAAATAGAGTTTGAGATCATACTTTACACCCGCTAATCTTTAAGACAGATTTAGCGGGTTTTTAATTTTAATTGTACCTTTTTCCTACCTTTGTCCTATTAAAACGCAAAGGTTATTTTGTGACAGTTACTTAGTGCTGTATATACGGTTTCTGCCGCCGGACTTGGCAGCGTAAAGCTGTTCGTCGGCCAGGGCTACAATGTGCAATGCCGATCGACCAGGCACGCAGCGTGCTGTGACCACTCCGAGACTGGTGGTAACATGGTCTGCCACACTTGATTTGCAGTGCGGAATTGCCAGACTGCTGATGCCCAGGCGTATCTTCTCCGCTATTGCAATTGCTGCATCATGGCCGGTCATCGGTAGCAGACAGACAAACTCCTCGCCGCCGTAGCGGGCTGCAAGGTCTGTTGAGCGTACAATTGCTGAGTTGATGGTTTGTCCGACTTTTCGGAGGCAATCGTCACCACCGACGTGTCCGTAACTGTCGTTATACAGTTTGAAGTGGTCTATATCGAGCATGATCAACGACAGTTCTGCACCGGAGCGTGTATGTCTGGCGTATTCAAGCTCAAGCATTTCGTCGAAGCGGCGGCGGTTTGCCAGCCCGGTCAAGCCATCTGTGGTTGCCAGTCTGGTCAACTGATCCTGTGCCTGCTTCAGCGCAATATGATTCTTGACTCTGGCCTTGACTGCCGCCGGGCTGATCGGCTTGGTGACATAATCAACCGCCCCATATTCAAGTCCTCTGGTTTCGGCGGTCACATCACCCAGACCTGTTATGAAAATAACCGGGATGTCGCTCGTCAGCGGATCCGCTTTAAGGCGCCTGCAGACTTCGTAACCGTCTATGCCGGGCATCATGACATCAAGCAGGATAACATCCGGCATCATGGTGGCTGCAGCCTCCAGACCGGCCAGCCCCTCACTGGCGGACAGTACTTCATAGGCGGCACCAAAGATATCAGCCAGCAGTTCTATGTTTGACGACTCGTCGTCAATCACAAGAATGCGCGGCCTTGGTGCCGCTGACATGGATGTGGCGGAGATTAAATCTGGCTGCGGAGTAACTACCGTCGTCCCGTCCAGAGATGAGGCGGCAATTATGGCAGGGATAAGTTCCCTCTCCAGTGTATCGATCAGTTGATGCATTCCTGCCGTCTCCCCGGAGCGAAACGCGTGCTCAACGGTAGCGGCTGCGGCAGAAAGCTCTCTTGCCTCCAGCGTGGCTGTTGTGCTCTTCAGAGTATGCGCCAACCGCTCTGCATCATCAGCCTTCCCTTCCTCCACTAACTTACGCAGTTCGGATGCCGCATTGCTGAACTTGTCGCGGAAGCCGAGTATCATTTTACGCAGCAGCTTCGGCTTGCCGTTGGTCCATACCAGAGCAGCCTGGATATTAAAGGGTGGAAGTTGTTCTGGAAGACCGTCCACGGGTACGGCTGCCTCCGTCGGCTGGGGTGAAGTTTCAGGAGATGGCGCTGGTTTCACCGGCATCCAGCGCAAAAGGGTTTCCGTCAGCTTGTCGGGCGCAATCGGCTTAGTGATATGGTCGTTCATACCGGCTTCCAGGCTGCGTTCGCGGTCACCGCTCATGGCATGGGCGGTCATTGCAATAATCGGCAGGCAGCCAAAGCGGTCATCGTTGCGAATAAGCCGGGTTGCAGTCAATCCGTCCATAACCGGCATCTGTATATCCATCAGCACCAGATCAAAACTCTCCATTGCGATACGGTCCACCCCCTCACGGCCATTATGCGCAATCGTCACTGAGAGGCCGAGATCAGTCATCAATTCAGTCGCCAACTCGCAGTTGATCTCGTTGTCTTCGACCAGGAGAACCTTTCGACCGGCTAGTTCGGCGGAATCATGTAGAGATACGACTTGACACGGCTCACAGACAGGGCAGGGCTGTTCACTGACAAAACAGTCGTCTCTACTGAAGTTTGCCGTGAAAGAGAAGGTGCTCCCCTTGCCCGGCTCACTCTCCACGTGGATCTCTCCCCCCATCAATTCACAAAGCTGTTTGCTGATTGAGAGACCCAGGCCGGTTCCGCCGTATTTGCGGGTAATCGAAGTGTCAGCCTGGCTGAAAGATTGGAACAGGTTGGAGAGCTGCTCCGGAGTCATGCCGATTCCGGTGTCACTGACAGTAAAAATCAGCCTGCCCGTCACATCATCTTGTGCCGCCTTGACGACGATCTCCCCATGTTCTGTGAATTTGATGGAATTATTGACCAGATTGATCAGGATCTGCCCAAGCCTCAGCGGATCACCGATCAGTTGTGGCGGCAGATCCTGTGCAATTGAGAAGACGATTTCAAGACCTTTCTCTTCCGCCTTGTGGCAGACAATATCGGCCAGGCTGCTCATCACCTTGTCAAGTGAGAAGGGGATTTTTTCCAGTTCCAGCTTACCCGCTTCAATCTTGGAAAAGTCCAGAATGTCGTTGATGATGCCGAGAAGTGACTGGGCGGCATTGTCGATCTTGGTCAGATAGTTCTTCTGTTTTGGTGTCGGATCAGCCTGCTTTGCGAGGTGTGTCATGCCGATGATTGCGTTCATCGGTGTACGGATCTCGTGACTCATGTTGGCCAGGAAGTCGGCCTTGGCCCTGGTGGCCGCTTCGGCAGTCTCCTTTGCCAGGAGCAATTCTATCTCTGCCTTTTTGCGTATGGATTCCATATTCAGTCGCTCAGTGATGTTTCGGAGCAGGCCGACGAAACACCGCTTACCCTTGAGATTTACTTCCGTAACAGTCAATTCAATGGGAAAGCGCCTGCCCCCCTTTGTGAACCCTTCCAACTCCCGGCCGACGCCGATGATATTGCTTCCGGTTTTCGTATGGTAGTGAGCCAGATAACCGTCGTGATTGCCGCTATCAGGTTCCGGCATCAGTATCTTGACGTTTTGCCCGATCATTTCAGACTCGTCGTACTCGAACATCTGCAACATGGCCGGATTTACGTAGTTAATATTCCCCCTGTCGTCAATGTTGATGATCCCTTCAGATACGTTCAGCAGGATACCTCTATGCCTTTCTTCGGCATCTCTCAGCATATTCTCCACTTGCTTAATCTGTGTCACTTCGTTGACCAGAGCGAAAAAACCTTTCACAATACCTTGCGGATCTATGTCTGGTATATAGTTGGCCAAAACATGACCAATGCTACCGTCTGCTTTGGTCATGGTGCGCTCAAAACGCTGCGGTTGGCCAGCCTGTGCGCCGGTGATGTATGGTTCGTTCATGGCAAACAGGCGATCTCCCAGGAGATCGATCATATTTTTCCCAATCACCTCTTCCGGCTTTTTCCCGAACCATTCCAGATAGCTACGGTTTGCAAAGCGGCACCGTAAATCTTTGTCCCAATATGCAACCAAGCCTGGTGAGGCGTCGGTGATTGCCATGAGGAACCGCCCGCTCTCAAGCAGATATGTAAAAGCCAATTCGCTTTCAACGCAGTTGGCAAGATCGCGCAGGATTTTTTGCTCAACGGAGTCCAGCTTACGAGGGGCAGGATCGATTATGCACAAGGTGCCGATGCGCTCACCGTTAGGTGAATGCAGCGGAGCGCCTGCATAAAAGCGGATGAACGGCGGGCCTGTTACCAGTGGGTTGTCGGCAAAATCAGGGTTATCTAGTGCGTCGTTGATTATGAAAATCTCTTCGGAAAGAATTGTATGACCGCAGAAGGAGATATTTCTCGGCGTCTCTGAAGCACCCAGCCCCTGACAGGACTTGAACCACTGACGGTTTTCATCCACCAAACTCACAAGAGCGATGGCAACACCAAAATGAGCCTTTGCGACGCGGGTGACCCGGTCAAAGCGCTCCTCGGCCTCGGTATCCATAATATCCAGGTTGTGTAGAGAAGCAAGTCGTGACGACTCATTGGCGGGTATCAGTGGTTCTTTCACGTAATTTTGTCCTCCGAAATAAATAAAGAATCAGCCTGAAACAGCCATTAAAAACCGGACGACAATAGCACCAATAGAGAGTACCGTAAACAGTATTTCAGGAACGCCCAGAAAAGTGTTTTGGGCTACAGCATATTTTATGGTATTGCTGAAAGTGCTGGTTGATAACGTGCAGAATGGTCAAATTGATGAAATGAGAGGTAATAACTAATGGCATTCAAGTGGAATTCAGATTGGAATACCGGAGTAGAGAATATTGATGCTGAACATAATAAACTGTTTGCCATGTTTGAGATATTCGGTGACGCCTGTAGTGAAGGATTGGGTGCTTCCGTAGTAGCGAGCATCCTGGATGATGTTTTGGAATATACTATTTTTCACTTTGATGGAGAAGAGAAGCAGTTGGCTCAGAGGAACTATGCTTTATTAGCTGAGCATCAGGAGATTCATCGGGACTTGAAAGATCGAGTCGCTGCGTATCGCAAAAGTGTTCTTGAGTGCGATCATGATCGGGATGCCTTAGAATCTTTGGGCATGTCTGTCGGTGGATTTCTGCAGGACTGGCTGATCCAGCACATTATGGAGAAAGATATCCCTGCCTTTAAAGGTTAGATGGATGTACCGGTCTCCATGATAGAAAAAATGATGATATCCATAGATAATCTTGGGCAGTGGTTTGCAAACCGCCTCCCTTTTCTGATCACAAAAAAACGCGGCGGGATATTCCATCTTTTACTAACGTTGCTGCTGATGATGCTGGCTTTGTTGGTACGTCTGAGTATTGCTCCCGTCACTGCCGGGTTGCAGTATGTTACTTTTTTCCCTGCGGTAACATTAGCGGCCGTCTTGGGCGGATATAGATCGGGACTGTTTGCAACATTTATTGGAGCTGTTTTTGCGACCTTCTTTTTTACTCCCCCCTATCAGACGATCTCTTTAGAAGCCATTCAAAATGCCTTTTGGCCTAACATCGTTTTTCTCATAGATGGCGTTATTGTCTCATTTTCCATAGAGTTAATGCACCGCTATCGATTGAAATTTCAGCAGGAGCTGATCGAAGTCAAACAAAAAGAAGCGCTGCTCCGCATAGCTGCTGTCACATTTGAAAGCGATGCGGCAGTTGTAATTACAGATACGGCGGCGCGTATTGTTCGTGTCAACAAGGCATTTGAGAATATTACCGGGTACACCCAGGAAGAGGTAATAGGCAAGAACCCGCGATTATTGAAATCAGGGCACCATGAAGCGGAGTTCTACCAGGCAATGTGGCAAGAGCTTCTTGCCACCGGTAAATGGAAGGGGGAGTTATGGGAAAGACACAAAAGCGGGGCCACCTATCCGAAGGAAATGTCTATCACCGCAATCCATGACGATAAAGGTAAGAAGACACATTATGTGAGTATCTTCAATAATATTTCCGATCGCAGGCAAGCAGAGAACGAGATCCATAATCTGGCGTTCTATGACCCGCTAACTCAGTTGCCCAACAGGCGGCTGTTTATGGATCGGCTCGGCGTTGCACTGACAGTATCATCACGCAGCGTAAAACATGGCGCACTGCTGTTCCTTGATATGGACAATTTCAAAACGCTCAACGATACATTAGGGCACAATTATGGTGATATTCTGCTAACTGAGGTTGCGGGCCGCCTCAAATCCTGCATACGTGAGTGTGATTCAGTCGCCCGTATCGGAGGGGACGAATTCACGGTATTAATTGAAAATACCGCTACGGAAGAAAGCACAGCATTAGTATACGTTGCGCAAATTTCTGAAAAGATTCGCGAAGCCCTGGCCGTTCCGTATCAATTAAAAGAGCACATTCATCGTAGCACCCCAAGCATCGGTGTCTGCATGTTCAGTGGCAGCAAAATAGCTGCGGGAGAGTTGATAAAGCGTGCCGACATGGCCATGTACCAGGCAAAAAAATCCGGGCGGAACTGTGTTCGCTTTTTTGATATGCAGTTGCAGCATTCTGTGGAAGAGCACGCGTTGCTTGAGTCCGAATTACGCCATGCCATTACCTCCAACCAACTGCAGTTGTACTACCAGATACAGGTTAACCATGATCAAACTCCTTTAGGCGCCGAGGCATTGGTGCGTTGGAATCATCCGGAGCGCGGCGTAGTTTCACCGGCTCAATTCATCCCAATTGCCGAGGAAAGCTCACTTATTCTGGAACTTGGCCACTGGGTTCTTGATACAGCCTGTCAGCAGTTGGCAATCTGGAGCAGAAGCAAGCATACCTCCAAACTTGTGCTGGCGGTCAATGTCAGCGCAAAACAGTTCAAACAGCCTGACTTTGTGGAGCTGATTAAAGGCTTAATTGAGAAATACGGCATTGTGCCATCACTCCTGAAGCTGGAATTAACCGAAAGTGTTATCTTGAACAACCTGGATGAAGTCGTTGCCAAGATGCAGGCTTTAAGGGAGGAGGTTGGTGTCAAATTGTCACTTGATGACTTTGGCACCGGTTATTCGTCTCTATCCTACCTGAAGCGGATGCCTCTTGATCAGGTTAAGATCGATCAGAGTTTTGTGCGGGATATGGAGCCGGATTCAAGTGACACCTTCCTGGTAAAAACAATCATCGATATGGCGAAAAACTTCAATTTGAATGTGATTGCGGAAGGAGTTGAGAGTGAATTACAAATGGGACTACTCGGAGATAACGGCTGCAAGGACTACCAAGGCTACCTGTTCAGCAGGCCGGTACCTATAGAACAGTTCGAAGCTCTTTTAAACCTGAAATCGGCAGTTAAATAACACGGAGAGACGGAGAACACTGAGAAATCAGAGGGTTATTATCGTTCCCACGCTGGAGCGTGGGAACGATGAGTTTTTTGATTATCCAAGGGTGTCAGCCCATATACCCTTGGCCCAGTCTTCCGCCTGATGCCCAAGCAGTACAGACCGCTCCGGTGAGACGCCGCCTGCTGCCTTTTTGCCTGCAATTTTTTTAGTTTGTGGATCGTATTCAAATACACCGGTAACGTAAATAGCTTCCCGCTCGTTCACCATACTGTAACAGGTATTGGCGAGATATGGAGAGACAGGTTCCTTGCCGGCAAGCATTGCCATTACCGAAGCCGCCGCCGCCTTGCCCATGGTTGATGCCACAAAACCAGACTTTGGCATGGAACCGATTACATCGTTATCAGTAGCATCACCAATTATGTGGACGTCCTTATGTACTGAAGACTCAAAGGAAAGTGCCGAAACAGGGGACCAGCGCCTGCCCTGAGGCATTAGTCCGCCCATAAATGCCATGGAGCCGGCCTTCTGCTCTGGAATAATATTCAAAATTGCGCCGACGTACTCGCCAGATGATGCCACAACAGTGCGGGTTTCGGCCTTTATCTCCTTCACTTCCGAATCCGGGTGATACTCTATAATGCCCTCGTAATAATCTTTCCAAGCCGCCTTGAAAAGTTTGGCTTTGGAGACAACATCCTGGTTAGCATCCAACACAATAATTTTAGAGCCCTTCTTGTTATTCTTCAAATAGTTTGCAACCAAACATGCTCGCTCATACGGACCGGGCGGGCAGCGAAATGGGGCTTCAGGTATAGACATGACCATATTTTCCCCTGGCTTCAAGGCCTTAAGTTCACGTGTCAACTGAACTGTCTGCGGCCCCGCTTTTACTGCGTGCGGAAAAAGCTCCTGGGAACGTGCATCCATTCCCTTGATGTTGTCATAAATAAAATCTACTCCTGGCGAGAGAATAAGTCTGTCAAAAGCCACACTTCCCTTTGATGTCTCAACTTTATGAGAAACAGGGTCAATGGCCAAAATTTTTGCATTCAGTACGCTGATTCCATATTTTTTTGCCAGTGTGCTGTAGGAAAAAGTAATGTCCTTCATCTCCTTGAGACCAACTAATACCAGGTTGCTCATCGGGCATGATATGAAACTTGCCCTCTCTTCTATAAGGACAACATCAAGCTTCGGATCCATCATTTTGAGATATTTAGCCGCAGTTGCCCCACCAAATCCGCCTCCGGCGACAACAACTCTCTTCCCCTTTTTGGGCAGAATCTCGCCAGCGTGTACGTTAAATGCACGCGAGCCGAACAAGGTGACCGCCCCGACACCTAATGCAGTATTTTTTATAAAATCTCTACGGTTCATTTCGTCCCCCTTATTTGCGTGTATAAAATATAACCAGCTTATCCAACTCGGTAGCAGCCATACCTTTTATAAGTTCCATTTCTGGTGACTTTCTCTTGCCATCGCTAAATTCCTGTAGCACCACTTTGAGATAGCCAGGTGCCTGGCCGGTAATGCGGGGGGTATCAGCAGATCCTTCGCCTTTTTTGCCATGACAGGCGACACAGCTTTCAGTCTCTACGGCCAGTTTTTTCCCCTTAAAGGCTGACTTAATCGGACTGTTTTTCCATTTCCATGAAGCAACAGCCTTTGAGATATCGTCAATCTGGCCATCGCTGTAACCCTTTGCAAGATTGGCCATTACCCCGCCTGGCCGTGATCCATCACGGTATTCAACAAGGGATTTCTTCAGGTATCCGGCGTGCTGTCCACCTATGACAGGAATATAATTACCAGGCGACGCACCTTTCGTCCCGTGGCATCCTGAGCATGTTTCAGCCAAACGCTCTCCATCTCCAGGCACCCCGGCGATAGCCACAGATGCTGCATATAAAAGAAAAACCACAGCCATAAAAATTCTGCCTTGCATTGACATACCTCCTGAAATTGAAATATTTGTGAAGCTACGGATTTTATAAAGAAGGAAGCGGGATTGCGCTTTTCAGGGAAGCGACGATACCCCCATCAGCTACCACCGTCAAGAAATTAAATTTAGAAATTAAATTTAGACAGGAAGTGCGGGGTTACGTTTTTTAAGCTCATTGAACAGGGCATAACCATCTATTACCGGCATACCCAAATCAGACAGAACCAGGTTCGCCTGCGATGGCGTCGCTGATCGGCAAAGGAAGGTAAACTTTAAAAGTGGTTCCTTTGCCCAATTGACTTGACAGTTGCAGCACTCCACCTTGAGCAGTGACAATGCCAAGCACCGCCGACAGACCCAGTCCCCGTCCGGTAAATTTAGTAGTATAGAACGGCTCGAAGATTCGATTATATGTCTCATCGCTCATACCACTGCCATTGTCGGTCACTTCCAGACAGGCATACCAGCCGGCAGGGATAATCTTACCGAGATAATCTTTTTTGGACGAACCGGTTTTAATTACTGCTTTTGCAAGTACCACCCTAACTTCACCCTGCGCATCACCAATGGCTTCAGCGCCATTGGTGATCAAATTCATTGCTATCTGTCTGATTTGGCTGGCATCAGCTTTTATTGAAGGAATGTCGTGGTCAATAGAGGCTATTATCTCCACATTCTGCTTGAAGGTAGATCGCAACATTTTGACCATTTCTTCAACTAATACTGCGATATTAACCTGAGCCTGGACAAATTGGGCTTTCCCTGCGTATGCCAGCATCTGGCGACAAAGTTCAGCGGCACGGGCAACAGCTTTCTCTATCTGAGGAATGTAATCAGGAGCTTTTCTGTAGTCCATCTCTATTAGTGTGCAGTGCCCCATGATTATTGCCAGAATGTTGTTGAAATCGTGGGCGATTCCTCCGGCTAATACGCCAAGACTCTCCAGCCGCTGGGCCTGCTGGAGCTGCTGTTCAAATTGCATTCTATCATTCTCAGCCCGCTTCTGCTCGGTGATGTCAGTGATCGAAGCAACCCAGCCGATAACAGCACCTTCTTCATCTTTATCCGGTGCATAAACAACATGCAGAAAACGGGCTCCATCTCCAGCTTTAAACAATAGTGGTGTTTCGTATTCTACACGCTCTCCGTTCAACACTCTCTTGAGGTATGGCATTATGGTCGCTAACCCCTTCTCACCCATTATCTCAACTATCGGCTTACCAATAATCTGCTCCCGAGGAAATCCGGTAAGTTTAGCGTAGGCAGTATTTACTGAAAGATAATACAGGTCTCGAGTGCAACGGGTAAGTCCGGTTGATGACGTCTCCAATAACCGCTCCATTTCGGTGGAAAGCTTTTTAAAAGCGCGTTCACTCTCTGCCAACGCATTTTCTGCCATCTTGCGTTCTGTTATGTCCCGACCTACCGACTGGTATTCAATCACTGCTCCTTTGTCATCAAAAAAACCTGTGTGACTCCAACTGTTCCAGCGGAATCTCCCATCCGGCAGGATTGTACGCCCCACTGTCTTAACGACCGGGTTTTCCTTCGAGATCGACTCTATCCGACTTACGGTCTCCTCCCGATCAGCTTCATGAATAAATGGGTAAAATGAAATGCCAAGTAAATCTTCTTTCGGAACGCCAACAAATTTGACGAGGGATTCATTTACGTATGTCAATATTCCACCCGGCAGATAACGATCAACTAATTCTGTCTGATTCTCCACGATATTCCGGTATCGCTCTTCACTCTGGCGCAGAGATGTGTCAAGCTGTTTTTTCTCGACTACACCATAAGCAATATCTGCCAGTAGCGTCACCAGATCCACGTCAGACTGGTCGTAGTCGGTTGGTTCATTGCCGACCCCCAGGATTGCAAAGATATTGCCGTTACGAAATACTGGCACCACC
>CAYQMO010000041.1:0-4569 GCA_964418315.1 uncultured Geobacter sp.
TCCTAGCGTCACCTATCAATTCAAGTTCCATTTCTTCAGCAGCCATTCGGCTCCAAATAATGAAGCAACAAGCAGCAGTAGCCAGGCTAATAAAATCATATTCTTACTCCTTTCTCTTAGTAGCTTTTGCTGTCGCCAGCCACTTCTTCAATATCCAGTCTGCTGGAATCCATCTGACGCCAGACCCAGGCAATATAAGCCAGCACGAACGGCACCAGAAGCGCCACATACGACATCATGGTCAGCGTGTAATGGCTGCTTGATGCGTTGTATATGGTCAGACTGCTGCCCAGATCAGCTTTGGACGGGTAAAAGGGTGTATTGTTGTAACCCGCCAGGAAAAACAGAGACAAACACGTCAGAACCGTTCCTAGACCTGCCGGCCAGATACCACGACGGGATGTAGTAAAACGGGTGAGTATCGCACCGAGTACCACAAGGATAAGCCCGGAAAGCAGCATAATCAGTACTGGAGGCATGGAGAGCAGGTTGTCGAGATACTTGCCGACCATTTTACTAACAACTTTGGTAGTGGGATCGACGGTGAAACCATCCATCGTTATCAGTTGATACAGGACAAAAAGTAGAAACGGTAATGACAGCAGCAGGTTGGTGAACGATGATTTTCTGAGACGCGCTACCAGATCGGTATTTTCAATGTTGCTGGTCAGATAGAGCGAACCGAGAACCCGCGCCAGAAACACCAGGAACAGGCCAAAACAGACATTGAATGGATCAAACGCCGCTTCAAGTCCGCGCAGGGGGTGCGTCCATTGAACCAGGCTATAGTCGTTCAAACGGAAATTGGAACCGGTAAAGAATGTACCGATTGCCGCTCCGATCAGCAGGATTCCTACAGTGCCGTTTATCAGCAGAAAAACCTCGTAGGTTCGTTGACCGAGAAAGTTGTTCGGCTTGCGCCGGAACTCGTAGCTGACCGCCTGAAGCACAAAGGTCAACAAAATAGCAATCCAGACCCAGTAGGCGCCGCCGAAACTGGTTGCGTAGAAGAGCGGAAAGGCAGCGTATAGCGCACCGCCAAACAGTACCAGTGCAGTAAATGTAAGTTCCCACTTGCGACCGAGTGAGTTGACGATCAGACTTTTTTCGGACTCACTTTTAGCAAAGGTAAGAATCAGTGTCTGTCCACCCTGGACAAAGGTCAGAAATACGAACAGGGAACCAACGAGAGAAGTAATCAGCCACCAGAGCTGCTGCAGAGTTGACCATTCAAGGTTACCGATCATAATGCGCTCCCTTCCGGGCCGAGTGATATCTGCTTAACCATGATTTTGACCTCGGCAATCAACATGACGGTAAACAGGGCAAGAAAGATGAAAAAGGTCACCGCCACAGTGCCGGAATCAAGGTTCGAACGAGCCACACTGACCGGTAATAGTCCCTGAATAGCCCATGGCTGGCGACCTACTTCGGTAACAATCCAGCCAGCCTGCTGCGCTATGTAACCGAGAAAGAGTGAAATGATGCCGATCCTCAGCAGCCAGCGGCTTGCCGGAAGTTTGTTCCGTGCTGACTGGATAAGGAACAGGACGAAGAGTAATATGAAAAAGGTCCCGAGTCCGACCATCACTCGAAAACTGTAGAAAATCAGCGAGACGGGTGGTACGGCATCCGATGGTTTATTGAGATATCCGTAGCCGAGAAATTCCTGATTCCGGTTGAATGTCGCAAGAGCCATTTCGGCAGAACCGGCATCGCCTGCCTTGCGTGCCTGTTTGAAGTCAGCCAGCGATGTGACGGCCTGCCTGCCGTACTTCATTTTCTGGTCAACTCCAATGATATCATGTTCAGGATTGCCCCAAACGAGATCGTCAATCCCAGCGACAAACGTGCCGAACTTCCTATTGGCAAGAAGCGACAACATTCCGGGAACCTCAATCTTGGTTATGAAGGGGCTGACGACATCTCCAGTTTTTTTGTCAGGGTTAACTACGCCAAAGGCAATCAGGCCGGCCGGCTTCTGTCCTTTGTAAAGGCCCTCCATGGCAGCCAGCTTCATCGGTTGGGTCTTTACGGTAATATAGGCATGCTCATCACCGGTAAAAGCAACAAACAGCGCACTGAGCAAGCCGAATGTTGCCGCAACGGTTATAGAACGTCGGGCAAAAATCTGATGGCGTCCCTTGAGAAGAAACCAGGAGGAAACAGCAGTCACAAAGAGTGAAGCGAGCAGAAAACCTGAGGAAGTGGCATGGGTAAAATGACTGATGGCAATTTTGGACGAAACAACCGCCCAGAGATCAAGCATCTCGAAGCGAGCTGTTTCCGGGTTGAAACGCATACCGATCGGATTCTGCATCCAGCCGTTGGCAATTAGAATCCACAGTGCCGACAGATTGGAACCAAGGGCTACCATCCAGGTTGAAAACAGGTGCATCCGCTTCGAGAAGCGGTCCCAACCAAAGAACATTACAGCAAAGAAAGTGGCTTCAAGGAAAAAAGCCAGAATTCCTTCGATTGCCAGTGGTGTCCCGAAGATGTCGCCTACCATCCAGGAATAATTCGACCAGTTGGTGCCGAACTCAAACTCCAGGATGATTCCTGTGGCTACTCCGATAGCGAAGTTTACTGCAAACAGGCTCATCCAGAATTTGGTGAGTTGCTTCCATTCATTATTACCTGTGCGTACGTATAGGGTTTCAAAAAATGCACAGAGAACGGACAACCCGAGTGTCAGGGGTACAAAAATCCAGTGATACATAGCCGTCAGGGCAAACTGAGCGCGAGCCCAATTTACCTGGCCGGGATCTATTGATTCAATCAAACCTGACCTCCATTTTTTCAGTAAATAGATTATTTCTTATTTGGCAGTCGGCAACAACTTGGTGTTATCAACTGTTCCATTAATCTGTGTAAGACGACGTAACACATGCTCGGCACGATCCGCATCATTGTCATAATGTAGCTTTAGAACATCCGGAAAGAAAAACAGCTTAAGGACTAAAAAAATAAACAGCAGCTTCAACAATATGATTTTCCAGAGCGCTCGCCCCAGACGCATGTTGCGAAAACCTTCAAGGTAAAAGCAAATAAAATTACGCATAAAAAAAGCGTGAGGCACCGTCAAATGTCTGCCACTCCGCCTCCTCGAAGAATTTCCGGATAGCTGGTACCGTGTGCCCCCGGCTCTCTTCTGTTTTCTCCTTGATGTCGCGTGGATTGGCGCCCACTTCCGCCCAAAGGAGGTTAGCACCACCAAGAATAGGCACTACCCCTGGTTCGTGAGAACAGTTTCCTTCGACGCTTCTAGGCATGGCAAGGCGTGTTACTGCCACTATCTGTGCCAACCGCAATTCAGAGATTATACCTTTTTCAGCCAGTGTCGTTCCCGGAATAGATATGCGCCTGGCGGCGCCACTGTAGGCAGGATTAATGGAAGCGGTAAACAGGATCATATCTGCCAACTCTTCATTAGTGTGCTCGGGGCCAATCGGTTCCACGCAGGTACCCACCGATAGCCCTGCCTTTTGGAATGATTTGATGCTCTCGATTCTACGGTTCGGATCAATTTTTGTATCAATACCCTCTCGTAAGCGCAGAGCGTGATATACGCCCTGAAAGCCCGCTTCAACCAGGTTTGTTGCTTTGATGGCAAATTCATCCCCGACGTTGGCGATCAATATAGTATCTGGCCGAAGATGATTACGAATCTCACGGGATGTCTCAAAATATTGCCCCATGTCAAAGGTGGCAGTCGCCATGATATAGATGGCATTGGCACCATCCTCCTCAAACTGGCGTGCCTGGACAACCGCGTCAGCAGGTGAAACGGTTGTCGAGGTATGGAAGATATTATTTGCAACGGCAAAAGAACAGAACATGCAATCCCGGGGGCATGGCGCCAGATTTACGGCCAGTTGAGCGTGAATTTCGGCACTGCTGCCGCTCACCTCATGTGATATACGGGACGCCTCTGCCATGATGACATATGCTTCGAGAGTATTTGGTCGAAGTGTCAGCATTGCAGTGATTTCTTCACGAGTAAACATTTCGACATTGCGGGATTTTTTGATAATTTCATGCAAATCCATGGGTATCCTTCTCCGTATTTTCAGCAATAACAGTAACTTTTATCAATTTAATGTGAACACCCATTACCATTACCACGACCACGACCATTACCATTACCATTACCATTACCATTACCATTACCATGACCATGACCATGACCATGACCGCCGCAGACGTGATTCGGCAGATATTCCTGAAGAGCTCCGAGCTTTAACATATTCATATTTTCCGCAATTGTACCGCCACATGCCTTAAATGCCTGTATGCCGGCAGAATTCAACTTTTGGAGCGCTCCCCCACCAATACCACCGACTATAATAGCATCAACATGTTGTCCGCCAAGACCTGCAACGGGATCACATGCGCCATGCTCATGCACCTTATCACTATTGCTAACAGACTGGACATCTCCACTCACCATATCAACAATGACAAACTCCGGCGCTGAACCAAAATGGTTGAATACCTGACTTTCCAGCCCTTGATTTTCTATTACAGGAAAACATACTTTCATTTTGAACCTCCCTTTTATATTTC
>CAYQMO010000041.1:4669-20676 GCA_964418315.1 uncultured Geobacter sp.
CCCTCCTCATTTTTTTTCACGTGTTTGCAACCCTCCACTGATCGATGACGTTCTGTACAACCCGGCATGTTAAAGCGCCTGCTATCAAGTTTACCGTCACACCAGGCTGCGATGACCTCGCTGAGGTCTCCGGCTACAAAAGGAATTATTATGATGCCATAGGCGACTATCACCTCGCTAAAAGGTGTAGAGATTGCGCCGCACACCAGCGTACCAATACCGGATTCAACGAGATACTGCGCCTTCTGTACCGGCAGTTCTCCTTTGAGAGTGTCCTCCTTTACACTCGTAACCCGGCCTGATTCAATCTCAAGGACACGCAACCGCTGTGCTATGTCAAAGACCGGTGCAATCCGCCTGTTCCAGTATGAAAATGCTGTTTTTGTCATCTGAACCCTTTCGTTGACTCTCATGCAGTTAGAAGAGCAAGCTGTGTGCCAATTACTCAGTAACATTTGCAACGATTGGTAACATACCGATATTATGGCATGTTAAGATGAAGTGACCGGTAAGATTCCGGGAATGAGTACCATGTATGCTACTGTATGAAGTGTGGCGAGTGCAATATTGCTACTGTTTGGAGCTTTGAATGGAGTGACCGTCCTGTTTCCGGCTGATCAGTTCGTCGATTGTAGCAGCTTCGGCAGACCTTACCTCGATTTCGGCATAAGAAAAGACGTACGAAGACCCTTTGCCGGAAAATACTTCACGTGAGTAGAGGATATCTATTCTACTCCCAGCTAGGAATTCTGCGAGTTTGATACCTCTTCCTTTCTCCGTGGTCAGGAACTTATTTTCCAGGATTTCCCGCTGCCGATGAGCAGAAAAGCATACTGTGTGCCAACATGAAGAGAGACGCAAAACGAGGCTCAACACGCTGATATTAGGGCATGCCTGCTAGAATTACAGGTGAGGTGACAGAGAATTAGTACTATATGTGCTGCTGTAGGGGGTGGTGGGAGCAGGATTGCTACTGCATGGATATAGAACCAAAGCAACAACCCTGCCTGGAAAGTGTCACTGGAAAGTATTAATAGTGATCTTCAACCAACTCAAAATATGCCTGCGGATGTTTACAGACAGGGCACATTTTTAACGCCTCCTTACTTTCATGAATGTGACCGCAGTTGCGGCATTTCCATCTTACAGCTTCACCCTTTACGAAGAACTCCCCGGCTTCAACCTCATCCAGCAGTGTAAGGTAGCGCTCCTTGTGGGTTTTTTCGATCTTGCCGATAGCTTCTAAAACATAGGCAATATCGTTAAAACCCTCTTCCCTGGCTTCCTTGGCCATGCGAGGATACATATCGGTATGTTCCTCAAGTTCCCCCGCTGCCGCTACTTTCAAGTTGTCTATTGTTGAGCCAATGCCGTTAAGGTATTTAAAGTGCAGCTTGGCGTGCTCTTTCTCGTTATCAGCTGTTTCTAAAAAATATTCCGCAATTTTCTCATACCCTTCCTTTTTGGCAACTGAAGCAAAGTAGGTATACTTGTTTCGAGCCTGTGATTCCCCGGCAAAAGCCTCCATAAGATTTTTCTCTGTTTTGGTTCCTTTGATTTCTGCCATGTGCTATTCCTCCCGTAATTTTATTCCTTCATTGCCCGTACCAACAGTTCATACTCCTCCGGCAACCGCCTCTTCATTTATCAGGTTATTGATCCCCTGCTGGGTGCTGTAGTGGAACTTAACCCGAGGTCGAAGCGGTCAATGTTCATTACTTTGTCCCACGCCGCTACAAAGTCGTGCAGGAACTTATCCTGGGAGTCTTGGCATCCGTACACTTCCGCCAAGGCTCGCAGTTGGGAGTTCGAACCGAATATGAGATCAACACGGGTGCCGGTCCACTTTAGTTCGCCGCTCTTGCGATCACGCCCTTCGAACATATCGTTGTCTTCCGGTGTCGCCTTCCATGTAGTGCCCATGTCGAGCAAATTCACAAAGAAGTCGTTGGTGAGTGTTTCCGGACGCTTGGTGAAGACGCCGTGTTGAGACGGTCCGAAGTTGGCATTTAATACGCGCATTCCACCAACAAGAACCGTCATCTCAGGTGCGGTCAGCGTCAGTAGTTGCGCCCGGTCAACCAACAGTTCCTCTGCAGATACAATGTATTTGGTTTTGAGGTAGTTACGGAATCCATCTGCAGTGGGCTCGAGTACGGTAAACGACTCCACGTCGGTTTGCTCCTGAAGTGCATCAGTACGCCCCGGCGTACCGCATCCTATTTCCAGTATCTCCCAGCCGCTCAAGTCATATTGGGACAAAATTGCAGCGATATATCTGTTTGTGGGATTTTGAACCATGAGACCTGAACCATGAGACCTTATCTTCCCTTTTGCCAGGGTGCCAAGTGCACCATTCACTTACTTGGATTTATCTTTGCGAAGTGGCGAAAACCTTGTTCGTCGTAACCATATCCACTATCGGAAGCAGAGGAACCGCCTTGATGCCGTAGATCTTTTCCAGGTCGATATCTTTGGGAACCGCGCCAAGGAGAGCTTCGGCAACCTTTTGATCTGCCTGACGGTACCGCAATCGAACCTCGACCGAAATCGATGTGGCAGAAGCTGTCAAAGGTATTCCGTAAAAAACATCCTTATATCCTTTGGGGGGAATCGTTTCGTGCCGGGAAAAGGCAGTGACTTCCCATGGATCAATGGCAAAATGGAGACCTTCTCCCATGCCATCCGAATTAAAGAGACGGACATTATCGGGGAGGCTGCCATCGGGTTTGACGGTGCCGCTACTCATGACAACCTTGCCGTTCTGGTCTTTGGCTGTAATTTCAAGCCACATCTGGCGCACATTGGTCAGAGAGGTCGGCAGATTATGGCCAGCCCGCATGTTTTTGACGCGAATCTTGATTTCTGACATTTTCCCACCACTGTAGACAGGAGTGATCTCCAGGTCAGCCGCAGATTTCAGTCGTTCAACAGCCATCGCATACTGCTTCATCAATAGGTCGGATTGCTCTTTGTCACCCGCTTTATTGGCCGCTTCAGCACCAAGATAGCTCAGCAGGTAATTTGCCCCGTTGAAATAGTGACGGTACTCACTGCGCTTCGGCTTTTCAAAGGTATCAGCTGTACGTTTGAACACATCCGTTTCTACCATGTGGCAGTCCTGACAATGGATGTTCTTTTGGGCATACGGCCCGTGTTTCCATTCGAGGTAGGTCGACTCAAGAGGAAAGTGGGAATCGTAATGATACACCTGGTGGCATGAAGCACACAGATCGGCTTGTGTGTGAAGTTCTGATTCAACACATTCGTGAAAACCGCCCCCACAGTCGCTATCTGATTTGAGCGGACCCCTCTTGACAAGTTTACTTCCATCCTGAGTATTGACTCCGGGAGAAAGTATAAAAGAACCGTTTTCAGGTTCGTGGGATGGTGTCTGCCAATGGGTAACCCCACTGACTGAATGGCAGATATCGCATGAGACCCCAGCTAACGCCATTTCGCTCAGGCCGGCATTACCCGGTCCCTTGATTTCACCAGTTACCATACCGGCGGGTGAGTGGCACCCTTCGCACTGCCTCGATATCTCATGCCCGACGGCTTTGACTGCCTTGTTCAGTTCACCTTGGTAGACGGGGTCTCTAAATGCCAGGCTATGGACTGATCCGTTCCATTCTTTGTACTGTTTTTCGTGACAATCCTTGCAGGTACTTGGCGGAGTGAATTCGGCTTTTGACTTTTCCCATTTTATGAGCGATGGGTAGTATGGATAGAACTGTCGATCCACCTTGAAAACTGACGAGTCGGCTATCGCCAGACCGAGGGACGTTATAAGGATGACAAGTATCGCAGTTACTATCAGTGAATGATGTTTCAGGTTCATAATAGTCATCCTTAGTTAATTATAGAGTGTGCGGTTCGCTTCATCACAGAGAGTTAAAGCAATAAGTGGCTTCCAGGCAGGATTATTCCAAGTTCCAAGACACATATGATTTTCATAATAATTTGCAGGAATCGGATGCGTTCCGACAACAACCCTGACCCCATACTGCATTTCAATAAATGCTCTGAATGTCTCGATGTATGGACAGGGGGGATAGCCGACAAGCATGCCTGTGGCCAGATGAACAACCTCTGCGCCATTTTTGACCATCTCTTCGCCCGCATATTCTACGTTGCCACCTGGACATCCATTGCAGGTTGTAAACCCCACTAACTCGACATCTGTGTCAGTGTAAATACTGAAAGCCCCCTCCTTGTTCCGCATTGCTCTCAAGCACTTACCGCCCGCACAGCGTCGGTAGCGGTCACAGATGATTATGCCGATCTTGGTTTTTGAATGCATTGAAGTTCCTTCCTATGTTTAATGTTGTAAAGCTATCCCCCGCCCGGGAATGTAAATTTAAGATTAGCTAAAATATCTGTCGTGAGAAGTCTAAAACCTGAACAATAAAAATACGTCCGGCGCTTTTCTATCTTCTCCATCCGGCCCAGGCAGGGATTCCGCTGTTGTCGCGCAGCGTCATAAGCGCATCCCCTTTTTTTATTTCCGCAGCGATGATTACGGGCTTGCCGGCAACGGTCATAGCCCATCTCCTTTATATTTCTGTTTCGGTGTCTTTCTTCCACAGCTTTTCAAAAAACAGCAACACTGCAATCGGGAAAATACTACTAAGAAGTCCCTCTGCTCTTCTTACCCCACATATTTTAGCGCTCATATCAAGCCTCCTTTACAAAGATATCACTTACTCTCATCGTAGCCCTCCTCATTATTTTACAATGTTTGCAACTCTCCACTGATCGGTGACGTTCTGTACAACCCGGCATGTCAAAGTGCCTGCTATCAAGACCACCGTTACACCAGGCTGCAATGACTTCGCTGAGGTCTCCGGCTATGAAAGAAATTACTATGATGCCATAGGCGACCATCACCTCGCTAAAAGGCGTGGAGATCGCTCCGCACACCAGTGTGCCAATTCCCGATTCAACAAGGTACAGCGCCTTCTGTACCGGCAGTTCCCCTTTGAGAGTTTCCTCTTTTTCACGGATAACCCGGCCGGATTCAATTTCAAGGACACGCAACCGCTGCGCAATGTCAAAGACCGGTGCAATCCGCCTGTTCCAGTATGAAAAGGCTGTTTTCGTCATCTGAACTCTTTCGTTGACTCTCATGCAGATAGATGAGCAAGCCGTATGCCAACTGTCCGGGAACATATGCAGCGACTGGTAACATACCGATATTATAACATATTCAGATATCATGACCGACCAGGGCACAGGGGAGGAGTACCATGTATGCTACTGCATGAAGTGGAATGATTGCCACATTGCTACTGTTTGAGTTTTGAACGGAGTGACTGTCCTGTTTGGGGAGTTGGTGATACCCGACTCTGCTAAATTGAGAACGGCAGTCACTCCCTTTATTTCGTTGGAAGCAACTGCCGTTGGCAGAAGTTTTTACAATCCGCATGTCTCCGTACGCTTACTCAGTATCTTTACTAAAGAATCTGTCAAGAAGCCAGATTGCCGCTATCGGGAAAATGATACCAAACACTCCCCCAAATCCTCTACATCCAGAAATTCCCAGTCTCATGGTAAACACCCCCTCTCACAAGTTATTGGCATCTTTCCAAATTTTGCCGACCAGCCACATAAACGCCATAGGGATTACAACTGCTAAAACTCCCCCGCCTCTTTTTATCCCACATAATTTGTATCCCATGATAAACCTCCTCTCTCACGTTACATGCTGCCAGCATTGCTGCTGCCGCCGGCTCAGTTGTCAACTCTCCTGCACTGTAGAGCAGCATAGTGCGTGCCAACAGGGAAGCGAGAAATAATATGAAGCGTAACCTGCTTATATTATTTAATATTAACTACTGTTACAGGTAATGGAATAGAGGGTTTAGTACTATGCATGCTACTGCAGGGGGTGGTGACAGGAGCAGTATTGCTACTGTGTGGGGGCAGATCCGGCGCGACCATCCTGTTCGGGAAGGATAATACCCAGTTTTTTGATTTTGCGAAAAAGGGTGGTTTTATGAATACCCAGGTCTTTTGCCGCTGCCACACGATTGTAGCAGTTGCGACTGACAGCCGTGAGTATGGCCTGAACATCAAGCGTTTCGTGAGCGGAGCGAATCAGGGAGGCGTTGCCGCCTTTAGCCAAGGCAAAACGCCCGGGTTTGTCCATATTCGCTCCGGTAAATACACCAGCGTTATACCAAGCCTGCTGCCAAGGGTAAGAAAGAGGTTTCCGGCTGCTGAGTTAACTATTATATCTGAAAATGTGGAGGCATTGGCCGGTTGGCCTATGCCTCCTTTTTTATGGTCGGTAATACTGGCGACAAGACCTCAAGCAGATTCAACTGATTCACAGATCAGGTTGTCATCACAGGAATAATTGATGTTCGACGTGAGAAGCTTCGTTGTAGACCCGCTGGAGATATTCCTTGTAAGAAGAGTTGGGTGTTGCTTCTATGACCTCTCCCATCTGCTGAGATGTGATAAAGCCGCGTCGCAGAGCGATCTCTTCCAGACAGGCAATCTTTAGACCCTGCCGTGATTCAATGGTTTCGATGAAATTGCTGGCCTCCAGCAGACTCTTGTGTGTACCGGTATCAAGCCAGGCAATACCTCGACCAAGACGCTCAACCATCAATTCGCCACGTCGCAGATATTCAAGATTGATATCAGTAATCTCAAGTTCGCCGCGCGGCGATGGTTTAATCGCTTTTGCAGTTGCGACTATATTTTTATCGTACAAGTAGAGTCCGGGTACCGCAAAATGTGATTTTGGGCGTTTTGGCTTTTCTTCGATACTGAGAACATTTCCCTTCGCATCGAAGTCTACAACACCATAGCGCTCCGGATCGTTGACCTGATAGCCGAAAACCCTGGCTCCGGTCGTAAAGCCGGAGACGATCTTGTCCAGGTTCATCTTGCCATAGAAAATGTTGTCGCCAAGGATCAGGCAGACCGGCTGGTTGTCGATAAATTCCTCGCCAACGAGAAAGGCCTGGGCAATACCCTTTGGCTCCGGTTGGACTTTGTATGTTATCGTTATCCCCCAGCGGGAACCGTCACCTAATAGCGCCTCAAAGCGCGGCGTATCGAGCGGAGTTGAAATCAGCAGAATATCCCGAATGCCGGCGGTCATGAGGGTTGCCAGTGGATAATAGATCATCGGCTTGTCATACACCGGCTGCAACTGTTTGCTGGCAACCAGAG
Organism: uncultured Geobacter sp.; assembly: GCA_964418315.1. GTDB lineage: Bacteria > Desulfobacterota > Desulfuromonadia > Geobacterales > Pseudopelobacteraceae > JACRCG01. The sequence goes on from CAYQMO010000041.1 coordinate 11,858, forward strand.
TCAGTGGGAAGAGTCTGCTGCCTGCGCCACCAGCAAGAATTATTCCTTTGTTAATTCCATTTGACATAAATAGTAACCTCACACGTTATTTTGTAACGCTTTTAGGTAACATGTTACCCGGAGCGGTGTCAAATCTGATTACACGATGCATTTAACAGCCGAAAGCAGGTCATCGAATACGATTGCCTGATGGCTGACGTGCGGCTCTTCTTCTCTGCCGTAGCCGGTACGAACCAGAATTGTCCGACATCCGGCGGCCAGCCCTGCTTCTATATCGGCCCGTTTGTCACCAATCATGGTTGAATTGAGCAGATCGATGTCATAACGACGGGAGGCCTCTTTGAGCATCCCCGGCAGCGGTTTGCGACATTTACACGGCAGGGCATAGCTGCCGCGACCGGACGGGTGATGGGGGCAGAAAAGCCAGGCGTCAACATTAGCTCCGGCACGCTCAAGCTCTCTGGCAATATGGCGATGCAGAATTTCTACATCGTCCTCAGTATAGTAGCCACGTGCGACTCCGGACTGATTAGTGACAACAATTACCATGATTCCGGCCTGATTGAGCATTTTAATCGCTTCAGGCACTCCGGCAATAAATTCAAATTCAGCTACCTTGTACAGATAATCTTTTTCCACATTAATGGTGCCATCGCGATCCAGAAAAACGGCGCGTTTCATGATTCCTCCGCAAACAATCGTTTTATAATAATTAACCTGCTGATTTAGTGGGTAAATAATACAGAGAAGCATTGACAACGCGCCACTGAAACAACTATAACACCAACCAGCACCATAAAGGGAGAAGTGTCACGTGATCAAGACCAATAATCTCAAAATTACCGGAATCACCCCTATAATCGCACCTGCCGACCTGCGCCAGGTCTTCCCGCTGTCAGAAAAAGACCGTGCTTTTGTCAGCAGGAGTAGAGAACAGATTAAAGAAATCCTGCAGCGCAGGGACAAGCGGCTCATGGTTGTCGTTGGTCCCTGCTCGATTCACGACACCAGGGCGGCTATCGAATATGCCGGAAGACTGGCTAAGCTTTCTCACATAGTTGATGACCAGCTTCTCCTGATCATGCGGGTTTATTTTGAAAAACCACGCACAACTGTCGGCTGGAAAGGGCTGATCAATGATCCTGACATGAATGGTTCCCACTTAATCTCCAAGGGGCTCGGTATCGCTCGCGGCCTGCTCAGCCAGATGACAGCGCTTGGTGTACCGGTCGCCAACGAAATGCTCGACCCGATAACTCCCGAATATGTGGCTGACCTTATCAGTTGGGGCGCTATCGGTGCCCGCACTACTGAATCCCAAACTCATCGTGAAATGTCAAGCGGCCTTTCATTTCCTGTCGGTTTCAAAAATGGCACTGACGGCAACCTGCAAATCGCCATGGATGCCATGAAAGCGGCACAGCATCCGCATAGTTTCCTCGGCATCAACCGTGAGGGGCGCACTTCGATCATTCAGACCAGCGGTAATCCGGATGTGCATCTTGTGCTGCGGGGCGGATCAAGAAAAGTTAACTACCACCGCGAGGATATTATCCATACTGAAGAACAGCTTGCCAAGAACGGCCTTCTTTCTACCATGATGGTCGATTGCAGCCACGGAAATTCAAACAAGGATTTTCATAAACAGCCGGAAGTACTTGAGTCTGTTGTCGATCAGATCCTGGCTGGCAACAGTTCGATATCGGGTGTCATGATTGAAAGTAACCTTAACTCCGGCAGCCAGAAAATCCCGGCTGATATAACACAACTGCGCTACGGTGTCTCAATAACCGATGCCTGTATCGACTGGGCAACAACGGAAAAAATTCTGCTAAAAGCCCATGACCGGTTAAAAAACAGAAAGTGACACGAAGGGGAGTCGATGGAAGAGACAATAACATTCTGGCTCGATAATAAAATATGTTCCGGCTTTAAAATTGCCGAAATTGGCAGCCAGACTCTGGTTTCGTATCGCGACAAATATTACATCATTGTCGGCGGAGCGGCTCAGATGAAGGGGGTCCGGCCGCTGCACTACTCAAAGACATCAATGCCGCTTCTCTGGAAAAAGGCGATGAAGGGAATACTACCGCCGCCGGTTGCCGTAACTGAATATGCAGAAGACGAATTTCTGCCGATAACGACTTCAACAAAAAAGGAGCGTAAATATATGCAGAAGGATACCATTGAGTCAGAGTTCGCTGAAGTGCCGCCAGTAGCAAAAAAACCTGCACCTGCTCCGGCAAAAAAGACAGTGGGGGCTGAAATAAAGCCGGCCAAAATCGTTCAGGCGGTTGTTGCTGCCATCTGCCCATACTGCAGCCACAAGCAGGATATCCCCTTTGAAAAAGGGAAAAACGGCAAGCCGTTCTTTGTGGCGTGTGTAAGATGCAGCTCCGAATTTGCCGTACGCTTCGTGCCGGTTACGATGTATCAGGCACAGGTAGCAGCGTTTAAGTAATTCCGAGCAGAAGATCATCAGAGGACTTAAGCATGAACAACAACGATGTGCTACGTAGATTACGCTACGCACTTGATATCAGTAATCCAGGTATGATCGACATATTCAAGCTGTCCGGTTGCAGAATGGAGCAGCCTACTCTGCTCAAATTGCTGAAAAAGGAGGATGAAGAGGAGTTTATTTCCTGCAGCAACCCGTTGCTGTCTTTTTTTCTTGACGGCCTGATTGTACATTTGCGAGGTCGTCGCGAATCAGTAGAAGCGCCAAAACCTGACGCATCCTTAAATAACAACGCTATCCTTAAAAAATTGAGGATCGCTCTCGATCTGAAAGAAGCTGATATGCTGGCATTGATGAAGCTTGCAGGCGCTAACATTTCAAAATCAGAACTGGGCGCTCTCTTCAGAAATAAAGGGCACAAGCATTACAAGGAGTGCGGCGACCAGTTTTTGAGGAACTTTTTACAGGGGCTGACCGTGCGGCATAGAAAAAATACCCCTGAGCAAATTGCCGCAGCATAACGGCCAACAAGGCCATTTTGTTTGACACATCCGGCTATCTATATTATTCTTCGCAATCCGTGAAATCTGATCAATCAAGGGTTTAGCGGCATCAAACCAATTCCACAACGAGGACGAAACCATGCGTAGTGATATGATAAAGAAAGGGCTTGAGCGGACTCCGCATCGTGCTCTGCTGAAAGGTACCGGCGTACCGCATAATCAGATGGATAAGCCGTTTATCGGCGTAGCAACAAGCTTTACCGATCTGATTCCCGGACATGTCGGTATGCGCGATCTGGAGCGCTTTATTGAAAAGGGGGTTCACTCCGGCGGCGGCTATGCATTCTTTTTCGGGATTCCTGGTGTCTGCGATGGCATGGCAATGGGGCATAAAGGTATGCACTACTCCCTGCCGACTCGTGAGCTTATCGCCGACATGGTTGAATCGGTTGCGGAGGCGCACCGTCTCGACGGACTGGTGCTATTGACCAACTGTGACAAAATCACCCCCGGCATGCTGATGGCGGCAGCCAGGCTGAACATCCCCTGCATCGTCGTCACCGCAGGGCCGATGATGAGTGGCCGTGGTGCCGCCGGCCGCAAATATTCATTTGTTTCTGACACTTTTGAGGCGATGGCCCGCTATAAAGCCGGCGTCATTGACGATAAGGAACTTCAGGTTTGCGAAGACAACGCCTGCCCCGGTATGGGTTCCTGTCAGGGGCTCTTTACCGCGAACACCATGGCGATTCTCACCGAAGCGATGGGGATGAGCCTGCCTCGCTGCGGCACAGCACTGGCAGTTTCGGCGCTCAAACGCCGCATCGCCTTCGCCTCCGGCGAGAAGATCGTTGAATTGGTACATAATGACGTCAAGCCGCGTGACATCATGACCCGCATGGCTTTTGAAAACGCTATCCGCGTCGATCTGGCTCTAGGCGGATCTTCAAACACCGTGCTCCACCTGCTGGCGATAGCCCACGAAGCCGGTGTCGAACTGCCGCTGCAACTTTTCGATGAGCTGGGCAAAGATACCCCGCAGATCGCTTCGATGAATCCGGCCGGCGAGCATTTCATGGAAGATCTGGATATCGCTGGCGGTGTCAGTGGTGTGCTTAAGCAACTTGGCAGCAAAATTAAAGATGCGCCCACTCTGTTTGGGCTTACCACGCATCAACTAGCCGAAAGCATTCAGAATGTCGACGAGGAGGTTATCCGCCCGCTCGGGAATCCGATAAAAAAGGAGGGGGGCATTGCCATCCTCTCTGGAAATATCGCTCCCAAAGGGGCCGTCGTCAAGCAGTCGGGAGTTTCCGCCGCAATGATGAAGTTTGAGGGTGTGGCTCGTTGTTTCGATGCCGAAGAATTGGCTATGGCGGCCATCATGGAAGGAAAAATCAACTCCGGTGATTGTGTGGTCATTCGCTATGAAGGGCCGAAGGGGGGGCCGGGCATGCGTGAAATGCTGGCTCCAACCGCCGCCATCATGGGGATGGGTCTGGGAGACTGTGTCGCTTTGATTACCGATGGGCGTTTCTCGGGTGGCACCAGAGGCCCATGCATCGGCCATATTTCGCCCGAAGCAGCCGAAGGGGGGCCGATCGCCCTCGTCGTCGATGGCGATATTATTCGGCTCGATATTCCGAACCGGCGATTGGAGCTGCTTGTAGACGATGAGACTCTCGCCGCCCGCCGTGCCTCATGGAAGGCGCCCCAGCCGAAAATAAAAGGTGGCTGGCTCGCACGTTATGCCAAGGCTGTAACATCGGCTCACACTGGAGCAATTACGACAGCAGATTAAAAGCTTTCAGACCAGTCAGACTTGTCGGACTGGTCTGAGAAAACCAAAAAACAACACCGCAGACAATGAGGTTCCCAATGAAAATGAACGGCGCAAGAATGATGTTGGAATGTTTAAAGAAGGAAGGTATCGATACCATTTTCGGCTACCCGGGCGGCACTGTCATAAATCTGTATGACGCCCTTTTTGATTGCAAGGAAATTCATCACATACTTCCCCGGCACGAGCAGGCCGGCACTCATGCCGCCGATGGATATGCCCGGGCAACCGGAAAAGTTGGCGTTGTTATCGCGACATCCGGTCCGGGTGCCACCAATACAGTCACCGGTATTGCCACGGCCTATATGGATTCAATTCCGATGGTTATCATCACCGGACAGGTTCCGACACCACTCATCGGAAATGACGCCTTCCAGGAAGTCGATATTATCGGCATTACCCGCCCCTGCACGAAACACAGCTTTCTTATTCGTGACGTCAAGGATATCGCCGTGACCATGAAGAAAGCGTTTTATATTGCCCGCAGCGGACGACCAGGACCGGTTCTGGTAGATTTTCCCAAGGATGTGCAGATGGCACAGGGCGAATTTCATTACCCGGAAACTGTTGAAATCCGTGCCTACAAACCGAATCTCTCCGGACATCCCCGCCAGGTGGAAAAAGCGGTCGCAATGATTCTAGATTCACGCCGCCCGGTGATGTATGTTGGCGGCGGTGCGGTGCTTAGCGATGCAGCCGAACCTCTGACCGTTTTGGCGCGCAAACTGTCACTGCCGGTCACTACGACATTAATGGGACTCGGCTCTTTTCCGGAAAACGATGAACTCTCGCTCGGCATGCTCGGCATGCATGGTGCCTATTGCGCCAATATGGCGATGAGCCACAGTGATCTTATCATTGCCGTAGGGGCACGCTTCGATGACCGTGTTACCGGTAAACTCTCTACATTTGCTCCGCACGCAAAAATTATTCATATCGATGTTGACCCGACATCCATCAAGAAAAATGTGCGGGTTGACCTGCCGATAGTCGGTGACGTCAAGGATGTCTTGTTAAAGATGATCAAACAGGCTGACAAACATAATGAGAAACGGACAGAGTTTGTTGCGGCTCTGGCCCCATGGCATGCGGATATTACCGCCTGGAAGGATAAGCATCCTATCGGCTACAAGCAGAGCAGTACGGTGATCAAACCACAATTCGTTATTCAGAAATTGCGCGAGTTATCTGATGAAGATGCCATCATCTCAACTGATGTAGGTCAGCATCAGATGTGGACGGCTCAGTTCTTTCAATTCAACAAGCCAAGGACGCTCTTAACTTCCGGTGGTCTTGGTACCATGGGGTATGGCCTGCCGGCAGCAATGGGAGCTCAGGCTGCTTTTCCTAAACGCCAGATTATCACTATCTGCGGCGATGGCGGTGTACAGATGAATATCCAGGAGATGGCAACTCTGGTGCAGAACAGACTTCCGGTCAAAATTGTCATCCTGAACAACAACTTCCTCGGCATGGTGCGCCAGTGGCAGGAACTTTTCTTCGACAAGCGCTATTCATCAACCTGTATGGAACTCCCGATTAATTATATCAAGCTTGCCGATGCGTATGGTGCCAAAGGATTCCTTGCCACAAAGCCGGGTGATGTCGAGTCGGTTATCAAGCAGGGTTTTAGTGAGAAGGGGCCGGTTATCATGGAATTTATGATAGCCCGCGAGGAAAAAGTGCTGCCGATGGTTCCGGCCGGAGCATCACTGAATGAAATGGTACTGAACGCCTAAACCAGGCTTAAAAAAATCAAAGGCAATGGAACACGGAAAAGGCGGAAAAAGCGGTTAAGGGCGGATTAAAATAATTGATAATAAAATCTGATTCTTCCCGCCTTTTCAGATTTGATCCGCGTTCCATGCTTTTTGATTTCAGATTTACTCAGTTTAGTAATCGATTCAAGACGTAAATGACTAAAGCGAGGATACAAAATATGCAACATACAATATCGGTTATCGTTGAAAATGATTTTGGGGTACTATCCCGTGTGGCCACACTTTTTTCCGGTCGCGGATTCAACATTGATTCACTCTCTGTGGCACCCACTAATGAAGAAGGGTTGTCACGGATGACCATTGTCACTCGTGGCGATGACCAGATTCTTGAACAGATAAACAAACAACTTAACAAACTGATTGACATTCTTAAAGTGCTGGATTTCACCGATGGCAGCGCCATTGAGCGTGAGCTGGCTCTGATAAAAGTAGCTGCCGAAGATGATGCCCGTGCCGAAGTTTTGAGAGTCGTCGATATATTCAGGGCCAAGATTATCGATGTCACTCCAAAATCCTATACCATTGAAGCGACCGGCAACCCGCTCAAAATTGACGGCATACTTGAGCTTCTGCGGCCACTTGGCCTGAAAGAGGTCGTACGCACAGGCGCGGTTGCCATCGGCAGGGGAGCCAAAGGGTGGAACGGCTAGAAAAAGCCTGGTGGGTGTGCGACAAATTTATGTGATCAATTATCAAGCCGCTGCACGCTACTCCCGGAAGTCTTCCCAACGGTTACTCAGTTGACTGCATCTCAGAGCGATAATATTATTGGCACCGCTGACACTCCAGTGATGTTCATGGGCATGGTACAAATCTACAATCTTGCAGGCACCATGAAATTGTTCTTCCGCAATATTCCATATCCAAAGAGCGCCATCACCAATAACGCAAACATCTGCGGCTCTATCTCCACGCTTGTACTTTCCACACTGGTCGCTTATCACGGCGCACGGAAATTATTTTCAGCACAAAAATATGTGAGGTAGGAATGAATTTACGTAAATCGATGCCCCCTGCATGATTATCAGACGTGCAGCAAGCTACTCCTCCTCAGCCAATCCTCGCCAGGCTGCATGTGAAACTCTTTTACGCATCAGGAAAGAGGGCGGTTTTGCCGACCGCCTGATCGATATTGAGCTCTCAAACGGCGCATTAACCGGACCGGATCGGGGACTTTATGCCGAACTGGTGTTCGGCGTACTGCGCCGCCAGGGTACATTGGATTACATACTTCAACAGCTCCTTGAAAAACCGATGATTGAGCTTGACCCGCTGGCACTTGTTATCCTTCGCATCGGCCTGTATCAGCTTACCTGTCTTGATCGTATTCCTGAATCGGCGGCGGTGAACGAATCGGTCAACCTGGCGAAGCTGATAACGCCGGGTACCAGCGGCCTGATCAATGCCGTGCTGAGAAACTACCTGCGACGGCGAGACACGATCACTTTTCATGATATCAGCGCCCAACCGGCTGCAGCGATAGCGGTCAGGCACTCCCAGCCGGAATGGCTGGTCGAGCAGTGGCTTGATCAACTCGGCGTCACCGAGGCCGAACAACTGGCAGAGGCATCTTCAAGGCAGCCGCCGCTGACTCTGCGCGTCAACACGCTCCGCTCCAGTCGCGACGAACTGCTGCGGGAGTTTACCGAGCAGGACATTGCTGCGACCCCTTGCCGCTACTCACCTGACGGCATAACTCTTGTTAATCGCAATATTATCAATACGCTGCCCGGCTTTACTTCCGGCCTGTTCGTCGTACAGGATGAAGCGTCACAACTGGCGGGGCGACTCCTTGGAGCTGAACCTGGAGAACGTATATGGGACGCTTGCTGCGCCCCGGGCGGAAAAACCTGCCACATAGCCGAACAGATGGACGACCGGGGCGAGCTGATCGCGACCGATATATCCCGGTCGAAATTGACAACAGTTCAGGACAACCTCCGTCGGCTCGGCTTGAACTCGGTTTCAACGGTCGTTGCCGACCTGCATCAACCGGAGACGTTGCCGGACGGCTCCTTTGACCGCATCCTGCTTGACGTGCCATGCTCCGGACTTGGTGTTATCCGTCGCAATCCGGAGGCCAAGTGGCGGCTCTTTTCCGGCGATATTACCCGACTGGCCGCCGTCCAGAAAACTTTTCTGAACAATGCCGCCACCAGGCTGAAGCCTGGAGGAACGCTGCTCTACTCGACCTGCTCAACCTCGGAAGCGGAAAATGAGCTTGTGGTGGAGGA
>CAYQMO010000042.1:0-20377 GCA_964418315.1 uncultured Geobacter sp.
TTGATAATCAGGTTCATGACTACCTGCCTGAGTTGGCTGGCATCACCATCTATAATGGGGATTCCCGCTGAATAATTGGCATTAATCACGACGTTCGGTGGCAGGGTGGATTTCAGCATATTCACTATGTCGTCCACCTTTTCCACGATATTGATTTTGGTCTTGGTGAGTTGGGTTTTCCCGGCGTATGCCATCATCTGGCGGCAGAGTCCGGCTGCACGTTCTGCGGCTTTTTCAATTTCAGGGATATTCTTCTCTGCCATCTCGTAATCCAACTTTATCAGAGAGCAGTATCCCATGATGATTGCCAGAATGTTGTTGAAGTCATGGGCAATGCCCCCTGATAATACGCCAAGGCTTTCCAGTTTCTGGCTATGCTGGAGTTGCTGTTCAAACACATTCCTCTCTTCCTCAGCTTTTTTGCGGTCTGTGATGTCATAAAACAAAGTCGCAAATTTTCCGGGTTCAGGAGAATATGCGTGAACTTGATAATGTCTGTTTAGTTCCCCACTGTAATTCTCAAAACTAATGGATTCACCGGTTAATGCCACTTTCCCGTATCTCTGCACCCAGTAAGGTTCGCTGTTTGGCATCACTTCCAGTTGGGTTTTGCCAATAAGATCTACGGCCTTCAGCCCTGTGAGCCTTTCAAAAGATGGATTGATTTCTAAAAATCTGTAATCGAAGGGGGTTCCATCAGGGTCTGTTATGATTTCATGAAGGGCAAAACCACTTGGCTGGTTCTGAAACAACTGGCGATATCTCTTTTCGCTCTCCAATAGTGCCATTTCGGCATTTAGCCGTTCAATTTCCCCAGCAGCACGTACAGCAACGATTTGCATTATGTATTCTGCTAGCGGGCGGTTTGAAAGTGGTTGGCGACTGACAGCTGCAATGAGGCCTATTGGCACACCCGAATGACTCCAAAGCGTTACTCCTACATAACTCTCGGCACGTAAGTCCTGGAGCACTGGATCATTCGGAAACAACTGACATACCATGTCAGGAAAGCAACATACCGTCTTACCAACCACATCACCGCAAGGTGTGTCTTTCAAAGCATAGGATACGTTGTCTTCAAAGTGTCCATCACACCAGACCGCCACTGTAGTAGCAGTCATGCCGTCTCCTTCAAGCCGGTCAATGCAGACAAAATCCATATTCAGGCATTGGGCAAGGTATCGGGCGAGTTTATTGAAGAAGGGTTCGTCAGACGCCATGGAAGAAGTCTGAGCGAGAAAGGTCAGTAATTCATCCCGCATAATATTCTCAACGACTGTTTGCGCAGGCTCTACATAATTAGATACGGTCTTGTCATTACTATCCATGAAGTACCTCCCTGGCAAAGCAGCCGTTTGCTTGAATTCTTATGCATGACTTTGATGCTCATCCTCTAACGAGACTTTTCAGCACCTCTCTTAGTTGACCGGGGTTGTAAGGTTTGCTGATTATTCCGGCTATATTGTCGCTCCCTATCCGTTCACTGACTTCGGCATCACCATAGCCGCTGGATACGATTATCGGCAGTTCGGGGTCAAGGTTTTTCAGTTTATGGAACAACTCATAACCATCCATTACCGGCATCCCCATATCGGTTAATACGAGGGTGATCTCTGCGGCGTTCTTCTGATAAATCTCCAACGCTTCTTTGCCGTTTGAGGCTTCAAGGACGGTGAAGCCGAACATTTCAAGGAAATTTCTCGCCATGTGACGAATCGAGTCCTCATCCTCTGCAATCAGTACCGTGCCGCTTCCCCTCCATTGATCTACAGGTTTGGATGCTGTAAGGACTTCATCTACGGCAGTTTCGCTTACCTGAACCGGCAGATAAACTTTGAAAGTTGTTCCCTGATCCGGTTGGCTGAAAAGTTGCAGCGCCCCGCCATGTGATATGACGATTCCGAGTACCGCCGACATTCCAAGTCCACGACCGGTAAATTTGGTCGTATAAAACGGTTCGAAGATTCGCCATTTTGTTTCTTCACTCATACCGCAGCCGTCGTCGGTGACTTCAAGGCAGACATACTCGCCAGGGGCTATCGGTTTGCCGTTGTAGTCCTTAATTGCCTTGCCGGCTGTGATCTTAATCCTGTTGAGCGAAACACCAACCTTGCCCTGTTCCGTGCCAATGGCTTCTGACGCATTGATAATCAGGTTCATGACTACCTGCCCCAGTTGGCTGGCATCAGCTTCTATAAGAGGGATTTCTGGTGAAAGATCGGTTTTGATAACCGAATTCTGAGGTAGAGTCACTTTCAGCATAGAGACTATTTCCTCCACCTTCTCCACCAAATTTATTCTGGTCTTAGTGAGTTGGGCTTTACCGGCGTAGGCCATCATCTGGCGGCAGAGAACGGCTGCCCGTTCAGCGGCTGATTCTATTATGGGGATATTCTTCTCTGCCGTCCCATAATTCAACTTTATCAGAGAGCAGTACCCAATGATGATTGCCAGAATGTTATTGAAGTCGTGGGCAATGCCGCCGGCAAGTACGCCAAGGCTTTCCAGTTTTTGATATTGCTGAAATTGTTGTTCAAGCTCCAGTTTATCTTTTTCAGCCTGTCTGAGTTCAAGATGGGTTCTGATCCGGCGCTTAAGAATTGCCGGCTTAAATGGTTTGGTAATGTAATCAACCGCTCCCAGAGAGAACCCCTTGACTTCATTGGTCTCTTCAATCATGGCTGTTATGAAAATGACCGGAATATCCCTGGTGTTTTCCTGCTCCTTGAGTATCCGGCATACTTCATAACCATTTATATCCGGCATCATTATGTCGAGCAGAATAAGATCCGGAGCTGAGCTCTGAGCCAGCCTGATGGCATCATTGCCGCTGTTAGCGCCGATAATCTCGTAGTCATCACGTAATGTTTTGTAAAGAACAGCAAGATTTTCGGCAATGTCATCGACTATCAGCAACTTTTTCTTTTCCACAGGAGATTCCTCACTTTTTACTTCTGCACGATCAATCAAACTTTAACAATCAGCGCCCTATCTCAAATTCATCATAAATATTTTTTATTGTTAAGAGAGCCGCCACGCAGTCAAACTGTGTGATCTGTCTTACCAGTATTTTATAAAATTGAGACTCCGGCATAAGTTTTGACAGATCGCCTATGCTGTCCAGTACACTCATATTGTTTTGCTTCAACAACTCCTCCATCTTGCCAAGAAGGGTAGACAGTTTCTCCTTATCAACGGCTTGCGGAGCAGTAATGGCAGCTACCGAAGCAGGTTTCGTGCATTCTACCGACATCTGCAGGCAGCGTTTAATCTCAGCCGTCAACGAATTGGTATCCATCGGTTTGGAAACATAGCCATCAAACCCCTGAGTCAGTAACCGCTCCTGCACCTTAATCAAAGCATGGGCGGTAAGGGCAATTATGGGGGTGTGGTGGTCGCCATTTTGCTCCAGGCTACGAATATGGGCAGTCGCTGCAACACCATCCATACCGGGCATTTCCAGATCCATCAGGATGATATCGTAACTGCCGGTCTGCCACTTTTCTATGGCTTTTTCGCCATCATCAGCAGTTTCAATAATATGACCGCTTTTTCCGAGGAGTCTACTCGTAACCTTGAGATTGATTTCCTGATCGTCCACTACCAGGATATGGAGCGGCCGTTGCTCCCAGGAGAGCAGAAGATCCGGTTTTGCCTGAGAACTCGCAGTTTCAGTAGCTTCACCCTTGTGAAAAGGAATGACGATATGGAATGTGCTGCCGCTCCCCTTGGTGCTTTCTGCCCAGATTTTACCCCCCATGAGCGCGACAAGCTTTGCACAGATAGAGAGTCCGAGCCCTGTTCCGCCATATTTTCTTGTGGTTGAGTTATCTTCCTGACTGAACGGAGCAAAAATACTGTTCATCGCTTCCGGTTTGATGCCGATACCGGTGTCTGCCACACTTAGCTTCACCAGAATCGAGTCATCCTCCGATTTTTCAACTGCTGCCGATACGGTAATTGAGCCGACTTCGGTAAACTTGACTGCATTGCTCACTATGTTATTTAACACCTGTTTCAACCGGTGCTGATCGCCTATCAAATCGTCAGGTACGTCATCAGGAATGTCCGATTTTAACTGCAGTTCTTTGTCATGAACGTTTCCCAACTGAGTGCTGAGAACCTCTTTCAGGCATCCTCGCAAGCTGAAACTATTGATCTCAAGCTCTATTTTTCCGGATTCGACTTTGGAAAGATCGAGAATATTGTTGATGAGAGCCAGAAGGTTGTTTGAAGAAGAGCGGATTGAATCCAGACACTCTTTCTGATTATCGGACAAATCGGTATAAGCCAGGAGCTGTGACATCCCCATGATACCGTTCATAGGTGTGCGGATCTCGTGGCTCATTGTGGCCAGAAACTCGCTTTTGGCCCGATTGGCGGACTCGGCAGCTTCGCGTGATTCAACTAACTGCTTTTCAATAGAAATTCGTTCAGTTACGTCAAAACAGTAACCTATATATCCGGCAAAACTGCCGTCAAGCTGCTTGTAGGGGCGACCGATATCATGAATCCAGCGGAATTCGCCGTCGTGACGTTGCAGCCGGAATTCCATATCAAATGATTCCTGCTTTTTTAATGCGTCGTGCCAGATACGAAGGCAGCGATCCAGATCATCCGGATGTACTCCTTCCACCCAGCCATTGCCGTATTCCTGTTCCATGCTGCGTCCGGTGAATTCAAGCCAGGTGGTGTTGAACCAGTCACATAATGCATCTGTGTTGGCTCGCCAGATCAAAGCCGGAGCATTTGACAGGATGTTCAGGTAATAATCGCGTGATTCTTCGACAAGTTTTTCAACTCTCTTACGTTCCAGTATTTCATTGCGCAGGTCAGTGGTACGATCCTTGACCTTATGCTCCAGCTCCTCATTAATGCGGAGTACTTTCAGCTCTGCCGCCTTGATCGTTGTGATGTCAGTGAAGGTTATGACCACCCCCTCAATCTGACCGTTCTCGGTGCGGAAAGGCATGATCCGCCTGAGCAGCCAGGTCTTGAAGCGTGTCTCCTCCTCGGTGTGAATGGCGACACCATTGGCCAGTACACGGTTGATATCGGCGAGCATCTCTTCCTGCTGGGAAAGGTGGTAGGCGATGTGGTCGATGGGACGACCGATATCCTGCGGCAGCAGCTTGAAAAATGATTCTATGGCAGGGTTGTACTTGCGAATACGGAGCTGGCGGTCGAGAAAAACCGTACCGATATCGGTGCTGGCAAGCATGTTTTCATGATCATCGTTAAGCTGCTTCAGTTCGATGTTTTTCCGCTCAAATTCGGAATTGACCGAGTAGAGCTCTTCGTTGACCGAGTGCAGCTCTTCATTGGTGCTTTGCAGCTCTTCGTTGGAGGCAAGCAGTTCCTCATTTGTTGCCTGGAGCTCCTCATTACTGGTCTGTAGTTCTTCGACGGTGGTCTGGAGGGTTTCCCTTGTTGATTGCAGTTCCATCTCAAGATCATTGACATGCTGTTTGAAATGACTTTCTGCATCAAACCTGGTTGAATCAGACTCTTCCTCTGTTTCCGCAGGAAGGGAATGTTCCTTCATTCGCACCCTCTCAAAAAATACATGATAATGGGTTGAATGACTTTTTTCATCCGGCAGCGGTGACACGTTCAGGTCGATAAGAAACTCAGCCTCGCCTCGCCTGATCCTGACATTGCGGGTAACAACACTCTGCTTGGTATTGTCTGCCCGCTGCAACGAGGTGCTAAGAGCTATATGGAGGTTGTCCTCGGCAAGCGAGAGAATATTGTTTTCAGCTCGCCCCTCCGGCATTTTCAGATATTCTGCCACATTGCCAAAGTAGTGAACAATGTTACGATTCTCGTCGATCAGGACTCCAGGAGGTATATGCCGTCGGAGCAGGGTGTCGTAATCGGCCAGCACCTGGCGATCAATTGTAACTGTACGGCTCATACCTGGCTGGAATAAGGCGACAGGCAGGTTAGCACTCCGTTCCAAATGCTTGCCTTCGAGATTGAGTGCCAGTTTAAGGTCGCGGATCTTGCGGAACAGTTTATGCTGGTTGGCAATAACCTCAAATTCACCAACAAAAGCTCCTAGCCCTTCGCTGCTTCCCAGAAAAAGGATGCCGTCTTTTTTGAGAGCAAAGTGGAACAGTGAAATCACCTTCTCTTGCACTTCCGTCTGGAAGTAAATCAGAAGGTTACGGCAGCAGACCAGATCGAGACGGGTGAAAGGCGGGTCATTGAGCAGGTTATGGGGAGCAAAAACCACCATCTTGCGCAGCTCCGAGGTAACCCGAAACAGGTCGTTCCCCTCCTTTTTGAAGAACTTATCCATACGCTCCGGACTTACATTGGTCAGGCGGGAACGGTCATAGACTCCCTGTGCGGCGACCTCCAGAGACGTTTTATGCACATCGGTGGCAAATACGGTTATTTTACCATTAAAACGGCTCTCCTCCCCTTTTTCAGCGAGAAGAATTGCCAGGGAATACGCCTCCTCTCCGGTTGCACAGGCCGCTGACCAGACGCGCAGATCTTCACCACGCCTGAGATTTGAGAATAGCCGTGGTACAACCTCCTGCTCCAGAAACTGAAATGCCTGGGTATCGCGGAAAAATTCCGTGACGCCGATCAGCAGATCCTTGTAGAGCAACTCCAGTTCACTGGTGTCACCAGAGACTATGGCCGCATAATCGGAAACTTCTGGTATCTGGCGGAATTCCATACGGCGACGGATACGACGCCCGACCGTCGAAGCCTTGTATTTGGAAAAATCGAGGTTGTAGCTCCGGCGCAACTGGGCAAATATTCCGGCATACTCACCTTCGTCCTCAAATACTTCCAGTTCGTGACTCATCCTGGAACGAACCGAAAGCGGGCTGATAGCGTATTCAATCAGAATGCGGGGGATTCGGTCCGGCGACAGAATAAAATCGCAGATTCCCGTAGAAATGGCATTGCGAGGCATACCGTCGAACTGAGCGGATTCAGGCGCCTGGACAACCACCAGACCTCCATTTTTATTGATGGAGATAATACCGCGAGAACCATCGGAACCGGTGCCGGAGAGGACAACCCCGACGGCACGCTCACCGACGTCAACGGCCAGTGAATTGAAAAAAATGTCAATGGGAAGTTCAACCTGTGGACTGACGGTTCGTTCCGTCAGGTAGAGATGCTCCTGACTGACCGTCATGTGGGTCTTGGGTGGTATCAGATATATACTGTTGGGCTGGAGTTCGGTACCGGTAGTGACGCGATAAATAGGCATTGAAGTGTGGCGGGAGAGCAGATCATCCATGAGGCTCTTGAAGTCCGGCGAGAGGTGCTGGATAACAACAAACGCCATACCGGTGTTGGCCGGCATATTGTCGAAGAACTGCTCAAGCGCGCTCAGCCCGCCTGCGGAGGCACCAATACCGACGATGTGTGTCGGCTTGGTTACGCTTGAATCTGATAATTCGGAAGTTTCAGTTGTAGTGTTCATATATGGATGTCTCCTTCTATACTCCGAGTGGTATGGTAAACCAGAAAGTTGAGCCGCTACCGGGTGCACTATCCACGCCGATAACGCCGCCGTGCGATTCAATAATTCTGCGGCTGATGGCAAGACCGAGGCCGGTGCTGCTTTCTCCCCCCGTGGTACGGACGCTTGTCCGACCGAACGGTTTGAAGAGGCGCTCCTGCTCTTTATGCGGAATACCGACACCCTGGTCGCGCACTTCCACCCGCATTTCATCGTTCCTGCTGCAGACCAGAATGGATACAACCGAGTCTTGGGGTGAAAATTTAATGGCGTTGGAGATGAGGTTGTTCATAACCTGCTTCAATTTCTGGCGGTCACATCTGACCCGGTCAGGCTCACCACTGTAATGCTGCTCCAGCGAAATCCTCTTTTTCTGCGCCAGCAGGCTGTTCAGTCTGACCACCTCATTAACAAAGGGAATAATATCCTGAATCACTTCCTCCAGAGTCAGTTTGCCCATTTCGATAACGGAAATATCAAGCAATTGAACAATCATATGGTGCATGAACGAGCTCAGGGAGCGAATATCGGTAAGCACTTCAACCATTTCCAGCGGCAGGGTACTTTCATCGTCAAGAAACATATCTGTATACGTGATTATGGTAGATATGGGGTTGCGCAGGTCATGTGCAGCCATGCCTAGAAACTGGTTCTTAATTTCATTTAGCTGCTGTAGTTCAACATTTTTTTTCTGAAGCTCGCGGGAGAGATTGCTTAAAGAATGATTAAGCTCAAGTACTGAGGTACGAAACTCCTGAAGCTCCACGACATCATGCTCACCTATAATTACGCCACCACCGCCATCATTAGAAAAAAAGGTGACCTGAAGTGTCTCAGGCATACCGGCAGCGGTCGAAAAGTTGAGTAGCCGGTGTACTCCCGGTTCACTCCATAGCAGACTTGTATTAAAGGTATGGTTAAAATCAATCAGCAACTCACCAAGCGGGGTACCGATACACGCTTCTCCCAAAAGCGAGAGAGCATACGAATTTGCCGAAATTACAACCCCTTCTGGATCGCACTGCAAAACAAGAATCGAGGAGCGCTCCCGCATGTAATCAGCAAGTATCTTGTTAGTCTCTGTCATGTTCACCACTCCTTAAGCAATTGCTCAAGCTCGAATATGGAGCTGACATGGCGTACGCCTGAATATGCTGTAACCAGGTCAACGCCTCCCCAACGAAACGCCTGACCACCAACAAGCACCGGAAGTTCCGCGAATTCTCCCCGGACAAGTTCAAGCAGCCTGATCAGTCCAGGCATTCCGGCGTAGATACTGAGTGAAAGACAGAGCATGTCCGGTTTTTTCTCGTCCACAAATGCGAGCAGGTCGTTCGCAGGTGTGCCAGCCCCCAGAAAATAGCCATCCCAGGCGTTAAGTTCAAGGATATCGGCAACCATTTTGCCCCCAAGCTGATGATGTTCATTCGCAGCACAGGCGACAATCGCTTTACGACCACAGTGCGGAGCTGAAAATATGGTTTGGTATGCCAGTGGGAGCAGGCTTTCCGTTATGGCGGTGGCCATATGTTCCCGGGCGACGGTCAACTGGTTGCACTCCCACAACTCTCCCACCCGATAGAGTGAGCGCTGGAATATTCCTACATATAGATCCTTGATGTCAATGTTGTCCTGCAGCATCTCTTCCACCAATGCCCGGCAGCGGTGGCGGTCTCCACGTATCAGAGCTTCCAGATACTCATTAAAGATTATTTCCAGTTTCAGGTTTTCTGTCGGCATCTTTTTTCCTCCTCTACGCTTCCGCAATATCGAACCAGAAGAGTGCTTCGTTCCCTTCAAACAGTTCTTTTAATGTATCCAGAAAAAGGTTTTTGCCGAAACGGCGCGGACGGGAGAGGAAGTAATATTTACCCTGTTCGATTAACGAACTGGCAAAAGAACTCTTATCGACATAATAATATCCCTCTTCACGAATCTCTCTGAAAATCTGAATTCCGATGGGAAGTTTTTTACGCATTTTTTTTCCTGGTTCATCATGGTCAGGGATAGGAATGAGGGAAAGGAGTTGGTTCATTTATAAAATCTATAAGTACACCCGACCCAGGGTAGTGTCAATGCAAATATGGTAACATGCAAAATGGTAACACGCAATTATTGTGCGTCAGCAGTGCAAATTTGCAATTCAGCTTGTCAAGCACCACCCGGTATGCTAGATTCACGAAATTTTAACGCCACAGACACACCATCTATTCGGGGGTTTATTTTGAATCAGTTTTACAAGAATCTCTCACTCTGGCTGGTTATCAGCCTGATGATGATCCTGCTTTTCAACATGTTCAACAAACCGCGGCCTACTGCAGAGAAGCTCAACTTCAGCGACTTCATGACTCAGGTCGAAACCGGGAAAATCACTGCTGTTGTAATTCAGGGAAATGATATAACCGGTAAGTTTGAGGGCAAAGATGGCAAGGAATTTCACACCTACAAACCTTATTCTGACGCCGACCTGACGAAAAAGCTGCTTGAAAAGAAGGTTACGATAAATGCCAAGCCGGAAGAGGAGAAGTTCTCCTGGTTTTCAATCTTTATCTCCTGGTTTCCGCTTATTCTGCTTGTCGGCGTCTGGATTTTCTTCATGCGTCAGATGCAGATGGGGGGCGGAAAGGCGATGTCGTTCGGCAAAAGCCGCGCCAAGCTGCTGACCGAGACACAGGGGAAGATCACCTTTGAAGATGTTGCCGGTATTGAAGAGGCCAAGGAAGAGCTGCAAGAGATTATTGCCTTTCTCAAGGAGCCGAAAAAATTCACCGCGCTTGGTGGAAAAATCCCCAAAGGTGTTCTACTGGTCGGCCCTCCGGGAACCGGAAAAACTTTGTTGGCTCGTGCCGTTGCCGGAGAGGCGGGGGTGCCGTTTTTTTCAATATCCGGATCCGATTTTGTCGAAATGTTTGTCGGTGTCGGTGCCAGCCGCGTTCGTGACCTGTTTTTGCAAGGGAAGAAGAGCGCTCCGTGTATTATCTTTATCGATGAGATTGATGCGGTCGGTCGTCACCGTGGTGCCGGCATGGGGGGAGGGCATGACGAGCGGGAACAGACCCTCAACCAATTGCTGGTGGAGATGGATGGTTTTGAGTCAAATGAAGGTGTTATCCTGATCGCCGCCACTAACCGCCCCGATGTTCTCGATCCGGCTCTGCTCCGCCCAGGGCGCTTTGACCGACAGGTTGTTGTGCCACGTCCCGATGTCAAGGGTCGTGAAATGATATTGAAAGTTCACTCTAAAAAAGTGCCGCTCTCTCCTGAAGTTGATCTTGCTGTCATCGCCCGTGGTACCCCCGGTTTTTCAGGTGCTGATCTGGCCAATCTGGTAAACGAAGCCGCCCTGCTGGCTGCCCGTCTGAATAAAACCGTTGCTGAGCCGAGTGATTTTGACAGTGCTAAGGATAAGGTCATGATGGGTGCAGAGCGCCGCAGCATGGTGATATCTGATGAAGAGAAGAAGAGCACCGCCTATCACGAAGCCGGCCACACATTGGTGGCCAAGCTGGTTCCAGGCACTGATCCGATCCACAAGGTTTCAATTATTCCCCGTGGCCGGGCACTTGGCGTAACCATGCAGCTTCCGATTGAAGATAAACACAGCTATTCCCGCGAATCGCTGCTGGCGCGCATCGCTGTTCTTATGGGTGGTCGCGCTGCCGAGCATCTCATCTTCAATACGTTTACTACCGGCGCCGGCAACGACATTGAGCGCGCTACTGATATGGCGCGGAAAATGGTTTGTGAATGGGGCATGAGCGATAAAATGGGACCGCTCTCTTTCGGTAAGAAGGACGAGTCAATTTTCCTCGGTCGCGAGATGGCGATGCACAAAAACTTCAGTGAGAAAATCGCCGAACATATTGATGATGAAATAAAGCGGATCGTCGATGAATCTTACGAGCGAGCACTTGGTCTGCTGCGTGAAAATCTTAAGAACCTGCATAATCTGTCTGAAATATTGATTGACAAAGAGAATCTGACCGGTGATCAGGTAGATGAGATCATCTCTACCGGCACATTGGTTTGTCCGGAGCCGACTGCGCCGCCGGTGGTCGAGCCGCCAAAAGCAGCAACTGATATAATCGCCTAGCTGTGGTCGGCTTTGCCCCCCGACTGCTGGCGGTGCCGACACCCGAACTGGCTGCGAGAGAGTTGCAGCGAGTTGCGGTTGACGGTTATGGAATCGCCGAAATGGTTCCCAAGATGCGGACGCTTTCTGTGCATCTGCCGCAACTGGAGTGCCGACAGGCAAACATCCTGAAACAGGAGATGTTGTCTCTTGGCGGAGATGCTGCAGTTGCCCGTGGTACTGTCGCGTGTGCTGTCGAGAGAACTGATTGTATCCTGATCGGGACGCCTAAACAGCTGACGCGGCTCTGCCGGAAACTAATCGCTCAGCCATTTGGTCTGGCTGCGTTGGCAGGCGAGCTTGAAAGCCTGCTGACCCGGACTGTCCGGTCGCCCTCTGCATGGCAAACTTCACGCCGCACGTTTTCGCTCCAGCGTCCCTTGATAATGGGAATCCTGAATATTACCCCGGACTCTTTTTCTGATGGAGGTCGGACTCTCGATCCATCAGAGGCGTTTGACAGAGCTCTGCAGATGGAAGCGGAGGGCGCTGATATTATTGATATCGGTGGTGAAAGCACACGGCCTGGAGCGGCTCTTATACCCGCAGAAGAAGAGTTGGCACGTATTATTCCGGTTATTGGGCGACTTTCAGCCGCTCTGCACTGTGCTATCTCGGTTGATACCTGGAAAAGTGCTGTCGCTGAACAGGCTCTTGAGGCAGGGGCAGAAATTATAAATGACATAAGTGGTTTCAATTTTGATCCGGAGATGCCTGCCTTGGCTGCTGCAAGTGGAGCCGGAGTCGTATTGATGCATAGCAGAGGCCGACCGGATAAAATGCAACAGAATACGGTGTATGATGATCTGATGCTGGAAGTATTCTCCGGCCTGCAGACCTCTATAGAACGAGCCCGCGGAGCCGGTGTCTCCGACAGATGTATTGCAGTAGATCCGGGCATCGGTTTTGGCAAAGATACGGCGGGTAATCTTGAGCTACTGCGGCGATTATCAGAATTATCCTGTTTCGGGCTGCCGATTTTGACCGGGCCGTCCCGCAAGGCATTTATCGGTAAGACCCTGAATCGACAGCACACCGATGATCGCATCTGCGGCACTGCTGCTGCTGTAGCACTCTCGGTAGAACATGGTGCATCGATTCTGCGTGTGCATGATGTCCGGATGATGCGGGACGTTGCTGATATGGCACACGCCATTATGTACAGTTGATGATGCGCCGAGCTCTATTCAAAGGGGAAGTATGGCTCCATTCTTTGACAGCACAAACCTGCCTGAAATCCTCGACAAGCTTATTGTTGCCGGTTTTGTCTTTGCGTTTTCTCTGCTTCTCAAAAAGGAAGCGGCTCTTCGTTTTCTTGTAATCCTGTTTTCCCTTATTGCCGCAGAGTTTGTTTCAAATAAACTTGGTCTTACTGCAACAGCCTCTTTTTTTCATCTGCTGCTTACTTCTACACCGATTATTCTGGCAATCATTTTCCAGAGTGATATTAAACGTGCCCTCTTTTTATTTTTGAAGCGTTATAACTCTACTGAGAGCGTTGCTCCGGATGTGACGACTACAGTCGATGAATTGTCAAAAGGTCTTCATGAGTTGGCTGAACGACGCATTGGCGCCCTGATTGTTATCATCCGCCAGATGTCGATTGATCATCTGATTCAGGTGGGGACCGAGATTGATGCAAAAGTAACCAGCGAGCTTCTCAATTCAATTTTTCTCCCCTACTCGCCGATTCATGACGGTGCCGTTATTATCCACCGGGAAAAGATTATCTCCGCCGGCTGCATCCTGCCGCTTTCCCAGAATCCTGACATCGCAAAGAGTTTCGGAACACGTCATCGCGCTGCGCTTGGAATATCCGAGCAGACCGACGTACTGGTGCTGGTAGTTTCAGAAGAGACCGGGAAAATATCAATAGTCCATGAGGGAAAGATAAACTACGATGCTGATCCGGCCGAAATCCGCCGACTTTCCCGTAAGGCGATCGAAGGACGCCGCGCACCGAGGGTGACCGCTGTGCAGGAACAGTGATGCAGACATTCAAGGAGATATTTCAATGAAAAAACTATTCGGAACTGACGGCGTCCGTGGCGTAGCCAACGTGTATCCCATGACGACCGAGATGGCTATGCAGTTGGGGCGAGCTGCCGCCTATATTTTCAAGGGTGGAAGAAAGCGCCGTCACCGTATCGTGATTGGCAAGGATACCCGCCTCTCCGGTTACATGCTTGAAAACGCACTGGTGGCGGGCATCTGCTCCATGGGGGTTGATGTTCTCCAGGTCGGGCCTTTGCCGACTCCCGGCATTGCCAACATCACTTCATCAATGCGCGCCGATGCCGGCGTGGTAATCTCTGCCTCGCATAACGCATTTCAGGACAATGGCATCAAGTTCTTTTCAGCCGATGGTTTCAAACTGCCGGATGCGCTTGAGCTGAAAATCGAAAAACTTATTGAATCAAAGCAGATCGATGCTCTGCGCCCCACGGCTACCGAAGTCGGCAAGGCTTATCGTATCGAGGATGCCGCCGGTCGCTATATTGTTTTCCTCAAAAATACCTTCCCACAGGAGATGGATCTTTCCGGGCTGAAGATTGTGCTGGATTGCGCTAATGGCGCTGCCTACAAGGTGGCACCGGCGGTATTTGAAGAGCTGGGGGCCGAGGTAATCCCCTACGGTGTCAAGCCGAACGGAACCAATATCAACGCCGGGTGTGGCTCCACATATCCTTCTGTTATCAGTGAAGCGGTCAAGCTGCATCGCGCCGATATCGGCATCGCTCTTGACGGAGACGCCGACCGTGTGATTGTCTGCGATGAATTTGGCAATGAGGTCGATGGCGACCATATCATGGCCATCTGCGCGAGCGACATGCTGAAACGCAAAATGCTCAAGAAGAAAACCCTTGTTGCAACCGTCATGAGCAACATGGGGCTGGACATCGCCCTGCGTAAATGCGGAGGGAAAATTATCAAAACCGATGTCGGCGATCGTTACGTTGTCGAAACGATGCGCAATGGTGGCTACAATCTGGGTGGCGAACAGTCCGGGCATATGATCTTTCTTGATTATAACACTACCGGTGACGGCATCATGTCCGCGCTTCAGCTTTTGGCTGTCATGCGCCGGGAGGAAAAAACGCTCTCCGAGCTGGCTGAAATCATGATTCCGCTGCCGCAGGTTCTCTGCAATACGCGGGTCAGGGAAAAAATCGACATCTTTTCCATCAGCGATGTGGCGGCAAAGATCAAGGATGTGGAAGCAAAACTGGGTAATGAAGGGCGGGTGCTGATCCGTTACTCCGGCACTGAACCGTTGCTGAGGGTAATGATCGAGGGGCAGGACAAGTACGAGATCACGACATGGGCCAACGAAGTCTGTGATCTGGTGAAGAAACATATCGGGGAAAAGTGATGGCTAAACTGGGACTAAATGTTGATCATATAGCAACCGTCCGTCAGGCGCGTGGCGGCGTTGAACCGGATCCGGTTACTGCTGCGGCGATAGGCGAGATGGCCGGGGCTGAAGGAATAACTATTCACCTGCGTGAAGACCGACGTCATATCCAGGATCGCGACCTGGAAATACTGCGGCGCACGATAAAAAGTAAACTCAACCTTGAGATGGCGGCGACACAGGAGATGGTGAGAATAGCGCTCTCCACCAAACCGGAACAGGTGACTCTGGTTCCGGAAAAACGTCAGGAGCTGACCACTGAAGGGGGCCTTGATGTTGTAGTCAACGTCAAACAGATAACCGATACGGTCAAGCGTCTGAAAGATGGTGGCATTGTTGTCAGTCTGTTTGTTGATCCTAGTCAGGAACAGATCAAGGCGGCAATAAAGACAAATGCCGATTATATCGAGATTCACACCGGGGCGTACGCTACAGCACTAAAATGGGACGAGCAGCAGCACGAGCTTGAACATATCGACACGGCAATCAAGCTGGCCCGAAAGGTAGGGATGGGTGTAAATGCTGGTCATGGACTGAATTACGTCAATATCAAGGCAATAGCCGCACTCGGTGGAATCGAGGAATATAACATCGGACACTCGATTATTTCCCGGGCGATGCTGGTCGGTTTGGATCGGGCAGTGCGCGATATGGTTGAACTGCTCAAGTACGCATGAATGATCAATTGAAGGGGGGACACCATGCCATTAACCATTCACCAACTTGAAAATGAAATTTTTAATCTGGACCTGAATACACGAGCGCATCTGGCTGAAAAGCTGATACTCAGCATTGATGCACCAAGTGACGCAGAAAATCTTCAACTCTGGGTGGCAGAAGCGGAGAGACGTCTCGCAGATCTCCGTGCCGGGAAATCACGTGAATATCCAGCTGACGAGGTTTTCAGAACTCTGAGGGCTGCGCTCGCGTGAAATATATTTCGTTTCATGAGGACGCCCGCGCGGAAATTGCTGAGGCTTCTCACTATTATGAGGATCGGGTTCCCGATCTCGGGCAGGCACTGATTGACGACGTGGAAAAATCAGTCAGTGAGATACTCGCGAATCCGAATGCCTGCGAGCGTGTTTCAAACAACCTGCGACGCAAGGTGATTAAGCGGTTCCCTTACAGTTTGATATATGCCGTAGAGACTGATCGGATTAGAATAATGGCTGTAGCCCATCATAAGCGTCGGCCTGAATATTGGCTCTACAGGCTTCTATGATCTACGGCATCGGCACCGACATTGTGGAAACTTCACGTTTCCAGCGCTTCATTGAATCCGGCAATACCGCAATCATTGAACGGCTTTTCACTGTTGCTGAACGCAGTTGCTGCGAAAAAAGAAAAGATACCGCGTCCTGTCTTGCGGCTCGCTTTGCGGCGAAAGAAGCATTTTTGAAAGCGCTGGGAACCGGTTTGAGGGATGGCATCTCCTGGTTGGATATGGCGGTGGTTAATGATAACATTGGAAAACCGGAGCTGAACCTTTCCGGTAAGGCTGCAGAACTGTTTCATGAGCGTGGACTGATGCGGATTCATCTGTCTCTCTCACATGACGGGGGTAATTCAATTGCAATGGTGGTCGTGGAGTCTTAGATGAGAGTAGTCAGCGCAGAAATAATGCAGGAAATTGACCGGCAGGCCATCATGGAGTGCGGTATTCCGGGCCTGCAGTTGATGGAGAGTGCCGGATGTCGGTGCTTTGAAGAGATCGTCGCAGAGTTTAGTGCCTGCGGTCGCTGCGTGGTCATGGCCGGAAAAGGTAACAATGGCGGAGATGGCTACGTAATAGCACGCCTGCTCGGAGCAAAAGGATGGCGTGTCAAAGTTATTATCCTTGCTGAACGTGAACAGATCAGCGGAGATGCGGCAGCAAATCTGGAAATGCTTTCGGGCTCGGTTATTAATTATTGTACCGGTGAAGGTCAGTTGTCTGCTCAGCATGGAAAAGATATCCTGCAAGCTGACTTGATCGTCGATGCCCTTTTTGGCACCGGCTTGCGGAACAGTGTCGGCGGTCTCTACCGTGAA
Source organism: uncultured Geobacter sp. (assembly GCA_964418315.1). GTDB lineage: Bacteria > Desulfobacterota > Desulfuromonadia > Geobacterales > Pseudopelobacteraceae > JACRCG01. Next base: position 17,077 of record CAYQMO010000042.1, read on the forward strand.
GCGATCGAATTGATCAATGCGTCTGGTCGCCCGATTGTTGCTGTTGACATTCCTTCAGGTATTGATGGCACAACCGGTCTGGTTCTGGGAACTGCAGTCAGGGCACATATTACCGTTACCTTTGCTTTTGCCAAATTGGGGCATGTACTCTACCCCGGCGCCGAATACACCGGCCGATTGGTGGTGACGGATATCGGAATACCGGTAACACTTATGGAAACAGCCGCCTGCGCTGATTTTCTGAATGCAGATACCGTGCGTCCACTGCTGCGGCGTAGAGAACGGCAGGCTCACAAGGGACATTTCGGTCACTGCCTCATCATCGCCGGCTCAACAGGAAAAACCGGTGCGGCGGCCCTTTCAGCCAACAGCGCTGTACGGGCGGGATCGGGGCTGGTGACTCTGGCAGTTGCAGAAAGTATCCATCATATTCTTGAGATGAAAACGACGGAAGTCATGACTTTTCCCCTGCCAGATGCGGGTGGTGGTTGCCTGACAGAGAGCGCCATGCCCGACATTGAAAAGCTGCTTTCCGGCAAGGATGCCGTTGCGATCGGCCCAGGTCTTGACCGTCGCCAGGGGACGTCTGCGCTGGTGCAGAAGCTTGTTGAGACAGTTGATCTGCCGCTGGTTATCGACGCAGATGCCTTGAATGCCCTGGCGGAAGATATAACTGTTTTAAAACGGAAAAAATCGAAACAGCTTATTCTCACACCGCACCCAGGCGAGATGTCACGCCTTACCGACAAATCAACAGCGGATGTTGAGTCGGCACGCATTTTAGTCGCCCAGGAATTTGCCCGCTGCCACGACGTATTTGTGGTTCTCAAGGGGGCTCGTACCATTATTGCCTCTCCTTCGGGAGAGGTCGCAATTAATGGCAGCGGAAATCCCGGCATGGCAAGCGGTGGCATGGGTGACGTACTGACCGGCATTATCGTCTCTCTGCTGGGTCAGGGGTATTCAGCGTGGGATGCCTGCAGATTGGGAGTCTTTCTTCATGGCTACTCCGCTGATAAGGTTGCTGATGAAAAGGGGGAAATCGGTCTTAATGCCACAGATGTTCTTGAAAAACTGCCAGTTGCCTGCAATACCTTACTAAGGAGAAAGCCATGTTGACCGTAGCCGATATTATGACCAGAAATGTAGTTTCGATAAAAGGGACGACTACCGTGCGTGAAATGGCCGGTATATTTGACACCATGCGTTTTGGCACTCTTCCGGTCGTTGACGATGCGGGGAATCTGACAGGGATCGTTACCGCATCAGATCTGGTCGAGCAGGATCGCCCACTGCATATGCCGACGGTGATCTCCCTTTTTGACTGGATTATACCGCTGGAGGGGGAAGAGTCGCTGCAGCGGAATTTAAATAAAATTACGGCACAAACCGCTGCAGAGTTGGCTTCTACGCATGTTGTAACGGTCACTGCTTCTGATTCCGTCAGCAATGCCGCCGAAATCATGAGTAGTAAAAAACTGCACTCGCTCCCGGTGGTTGATGGGAAAAAGCTGGTAGGAATGGTGTCGCGAATTGACATTATCCGCTCAATGAACCGGTAGTGCCAACGTTACAAATTACAACCGGATCGTCACTGGAAACGGAACGCCTGGGAGTCTGTATCGGTGCACTGCTCCATCCCGGCTGTTTTGTTGCTTTGCAAGGAGATCTGGGTGGCGGCAAAACTTGCTTGACCCGAGGAATTGTCGCTTCGCTGGCTCCACAGAGCGCTCATCTTGTTGCAAGCCCGACATACGCAATCATGAATTGCTATCCTGGAGATCCCCCGGTATATCATTTTGATTTCTACCGTTTGGCCGGAGACAATGACATTGTCGAACTCGGTTTTGAAGAGTACTTTTACGGGGATGGTGTCTGTATTGTTGAATGGTCTGAACGACTTACGGAGCTGTTGCCGGTGGATCTTCTTACCATATTGTTCGAATATTCCGGAGATGACCAGCGTATGATTACCATAACAAGCTCCGGCGAAAAATCGGAAAATCTTCTGGAACAGTTACGCGGAGAGTTACAAAACAAAAAAATCTTTGACCAGACAGATGGTTATCTGGTATAGAGCAGAGCCTGTTGTTACGTATATTCAACCATTACCCAACAAGGAGAAGGAGAGCAGTATGGCGCTTGTAGTGCAAAAGTACGGAGGCACATCGGTTGGTTCAACCGATCGTATCAAAAACGTTGCCAAACGCATTATCAAAACGTATGACGCTGGTAACGACGTGATCGTTGTAGTTTCTGCGATGTCGGGAGAAACCAACAAGCTGGTCGCGCTCGCCAATGAAATGTGCGAGATACCTGACGGACGTGAATATGACGTGCTGGTTGCGACCGGAGAGCAGGTAACTATCGGGCTGCTTTCCATGTATCTCAAATCGCGGGGGTACAAAGCAAAATCGTATCAGGGGTGGCAGGTGCCGATAATTACCGACTCGACTGTGACCAAAGCCCGAATCGAGAGTATCGATGATAAAAACGTCCGTGCTGATATCAAAGAGGGGACAATCATCGTTCTGGCCGGTTTCCAGGGGGTTGACGCTGATGGGAATGTGACCACGCTTGGTCGCGGCGGTTCCGATACATCGGCGGTTGCTATTGCTGCTGCACTCAAAGCCGATGTTTGCGAAATCTACACTGACGTTGACGGCGTCTACACGACTGACCCCAACATCTGTAAAGAGGCGCGCAAGATTGAAAAGATTTCGTACGACGAAATGCTTGAACTTGCCAGTCTGGGTGCCAAGGTGCTGCAGATCCGTTCGGTGGAGTTTGCCAAAAAATACAACGTGGACGTGCACGTCCGCTCGAGTCTTAATGAAAATACTGGTACGATGGTTACCAAGGAGGACAAGGATATGGAAGGAATTCTCGTTTCAGGGGTTGCATACGACAAAAATGAAGCCAAGATTGCCGTCAGGGGCGTTCCTGACAAGCCGGGCATTGCCGCAAAAATACTTACACCGCTTTCTGACGCTGCTATTTCAGTAGACATGATTGTGCAGAATGTCAGCGATGGCGGTTTGACCGACTTCACCTTTACCGTTACGAAGGCTGATCTGAAACAGGCTCTGTTAATTACGAATACGGTCGCCAAAGAAGTACAGGCCAAGGAAGTGCTTTCCGACGAAAATATCAGCAAGGTATCGATAGTTGGTCTCGGTATGCGGAGTCATGCCGGCGTCGCGACCATGATGTTCAGTGCGCTTTCCCAGAACGGCATCAACATTCAGATGATCTCGACTTCGGAAATAAAAATATCCGTTGTTATTGATGAAAAATACAC
>CAYQMO010000043.1:0-304 GCA_964418315.1 uncultured Geobacter sp.
GATGACAAGCTTTTTGTCTGTCGGCCTCTCATTTTGCTGGAGAGTAAACAGATGTACCACACACTCTCTGTGCCTTCAGTGACTCTGTGGTGAACTGCTTTTTCCAGGTTTATTACTTGCCAAGCGCCTTACTTTGAAACTGTATTTCCAGGCGTTACAGGACCTGGCGGTATCATCGTTCCGTAGGGTATAAAGTCGCTGCCGTCGTCATAGTCGCCATGTAGCAGAATTTCCACGGCGACCCCAGCTTCAGAAAGCAGATGGTTACCCGCTACCTTGTTCACGATTTTCCCCCCGATCCCGA
>CAYQMO010000043.1:314-20375 GCA_964418315.1 uncultured Geobacter sp.
GTCCTCCGAAATATCCTGCCATGGGGTCTTTATCTCCTCATTGCGGAATTTGGGCAGCCCGGCGTCCCCTTTGTCTGACAGACCGGAAATGACTGAGGAAGCAACAGCGACAGCCGTAATGGCGCTACCAAGGCCAGGCACTTTTTTCAGCATATTGTCGTCGGCCAGTGATTCACGTTTGACACCGATCCCATTCTTCCAGATGGTACCGCCACTCTTGCAGCTATCCAGCATGACGCGGAGTCTTACCCGTTTATTGTTATAGATACCGGTAATTTTCTGGCTGAAATCCTCCAGTGATCCGAGGAGAATGGCATCCGTGCCTAGTTTTTCGCACAACTGAGCGGTTGTGGCCATATCAAGTTGAGAGCCGAGCGTCACCCCCATCTGATCCTTCAGAATCAAGTCGGTCTCCTCAAGAGGTTTGATTGTGTAAAAATACCCTTCCAGCCTTGCAGCCAATAACGTGCGGAGAACAAAGGGGCCATCCACGTCGTTGGTATTGTTTGTCATCGGTAAGACCGCTACAGTTCTGATCGGATTCGCTGGATTCGGTTTATTTGGCGGCACTGTCGCGCAAGCGGACAGAAGAAGCATAAACAGAGCAATTGCTGATACTCTCAAATTCATATAATTCCCTTTCGTTCAAGTTTGGATGCTATATTCCGGCGGAAGCGGCGGTGATGGTGATTTCAATTGTGTTTGCGGTAATGCCGGTAATTTCCATAGTAAAATTGGGGATCTTACTGACGGCAAGTTCATCTCCCAACTGCTGGGCGCTGGATTTGGCGCTGACATCCAGAATTGTCGTCCCCTTTTCGTAACTACGCTGGATGATGCTCTGAACACCCCGTAACTGACCCGCAATGAATTCCTTTACCTTGAGCAGCTCCTTTGTATCCTTCAGGCCGCGTATGGTAATTTGAGTCATTTGTTCACCGGATGTTTCAACAACCCACTTAGCTATAATCTGATCGATAAGTTTCTTGCTGACGGCTCTGCTTGCCTGATCGAGGGCACTGTTCTCCCCGCTGTTCCGAGCTACGTGACGCGCACGCCCCTCCCCACGCCCGGAGGCAAGTACCTGGCCGTTATCCACCCGGATTGCGCTCGCCGTTATGTCGGCGATATATGAGCCAACAGAACTTCCAGGGGTGCGTGGCCCCTCCTTGACCTGCGCCGTGCATTTGATCACGATTTCCGCATTCAGCTTTCGCCCGGCTTCCCGGGCAGATGTACTGGAAAGATCGGAAGCCGGGTTGGCTTGCGCAGCGTCAGTCAGCAAACGCCTGTCAATGACATTGAATTCCATATTTGAGAACTCTTCCTTCATGGCAGCTTCGACTGCGCCGATCTCACCGACTGGGAGAGGTGACGAAGCATTCTCGCCGATATGACGTTCCGTGACGAGGAACAGGGTGCGCGGCTTGCCGACACGTGCCTGTAGCAGACCAAGTGCGCCAAGATCGTTTTTCAGCTCGCTGACACCAATAACGGCAGAAACCGTAACCAGATATGCCCCTTGAGACGGCAACTCCTTAACGATCTTGTACTGTTTGATATAGCCCTGGGTTTTGCTGTAGATGTTGTCTCTAACGATTTGACTGCTTTCGACCAGGGTTTCTGACGACAGCATCAAGCCCACAGCCTGCTCGACAGCTTTTCTGAGGGCATCATTGACGGCATTGTCTCTGGAAATCGCCTGATTGTCCTGAAGTCCGGCCACGCCGTCAGCCATCACGGTCTCTGTTTCTGCAAAACTTTCGGAAATGGTGAATAAATTAAAAATTACGGAGAGAAAAACAAGAAGGAGGTAATATTTTTTCGGTCCTTTGAGAGAAAATAAATTTTTCACGGATCCCCCTGTTAATGTAAAAATTATTTATGTAACATTCCAATTGGTTCCGGCCGTCCTGGTTGGGTGGGAGGTCAAGATGTCCTTTATGAGGCGTTATTACCTGCATTTCATCGGCGTTTCTTCCCGCTCCCGCCGCTTTTCCCTTTTACCGGTTTCCTCTCCCTGCCGCTTCTGCTGTTCCGGTTACGCGCGTCACTTCGTGGCTGAAGGCCGGTAAGACGCTTGCCGCGCAGCGGAATGCGCGGATATCCTTCAGAATCGGTTTCTTGTGAAACTGTCGTCAGTTTTACCAGAGAGGAAGCGGTATGAGCCGCCAAAACAAATTCAATGCGCCGGGTGGCGGGAGATACCGATGCCACTTTTACCCTCGCTGCATCGCCGATCCGAAAAACCGTTCCGCTGCGTCGCCCAATCAGAGAGTGCTGCTTTTCGGCGTGGCTGTAGAGGTCGTCCGTCAGGGTAGTGATATGAACCAATCCCTCTATGAACAGTTCCTCCAACTCTACAAAGAAGCCGAAATTGGTTACTCCGGTGATATAGCCGTCAAACTGTTCTCCCACATGCTGCTGCATGTACTGGAGTTTTTTCATCTCTACGACATCGCGCTCAGCTTCCATGGCAACCCGCTCGCGCTTACTGGTATGCTCAGCAACTTCTCCGAGGTGTTCGGTGGCGATGGCAAGCTGTCTGGATATGCGCTTCCCTTCGACTCCGCTAAAGGAACGTTCTGCGCTCTGAGCAGTGCCGAAGCTGGCCTTCAATATACGGTGTACCACCAGATCAGGATAACGCCGGATCGGGGAGGTGAAATGGCAGTAACAGTCTGAAGCCAGGCCGAAGTGCCCGACGTTGTCTGCAGCATAGCGAGCCTGTTTCATACAACGGAGCAGGGAATAGTTGATCATCCGCTCCTCAGGTCGGCCATTCGCCTCGGCAAGCAAACGCTGCAGTTCAAAAGGCTTTACCTTCTCGTCCACCAGTTTGAATTCGTAGCCGAAACCGTAAACAAACTCCTGAAAAGCCATAAGCTTGGACGGGTCGGGATTCTCATGAACGCGGTAGAGAAAAGGGATCGCCAAGGAGGTGATATGGCGTGCCACCGCCTCGTTGGCTGCCAGCATGAATTCCTCAATCAACTGGTGAGCCAGGTTGCGTTCTGCCCGGATAATCCCCTCGGTCAGGCCGGTCGGGCCGATGATAACCTCCGGTTCCGGCAGGTCAAAATCAATGCTGCCACGCTTTTTGCGCATCGCCATCAGAATCAGGGTCAGTTCCTTCATCTCCATAAGCATCGGGATTAAAGGGGAGAGTTCTGCAGTACAATCTACCCCATCCCCACCCCGACCCTCCCCTTGAAGGTGAGGGGGGAGTTCGTCTACAATTATCTGCTTAACAATAGTATAGGTGAGGCGGGCCGCACTTTTAATGACGCTGGGGTAAAAGGAGGATTCAAGGAGGGTTCCGGTACGGTCAAAAAGCATTTCGGCAGTCATTGTAAGGCGTTCTACGTGCGGATTAAGGGAGCAGATACCATTCGAGAGCCGTTCCGGCAGCATCGGAATGCAACGATCCGGGAAGTAGACAGAAGTACCTCGCAGGTAGGCTTCACGATCCAGCGGACTCTCTTTTCGTACATAATGCGAAACATCGGCGATTGAAACCCACAACCTGAAATTGTCTCCCTCACAGAGCATGGAGACGGCATCGTCAAAGTCTCTAGCCGTTTCGCCGTCGATGGTTACAGTCACCATTGAGCGCAAGTCAACCCGGCCTTTCAGCTCTTCACTAGATACCGTATCGGTGATTTTCTCCGCCTCGGCAAGTACATCAGAGCCGAAAATGTGCGGCAGCTCAAAGCGACGAATGACTGACTGTATCTCAACTTCCGGATCATCCGGCCATCCGAGAACCTCAACTATTTTGCCCTCGGCAGGTCGCCCGCCAATCGGATATGCCGTCAGCTCTGCTACGACCTGCTGCCCGTTTTGAGCTGCACCTCGGTTTTTAGCCGAGATGTTTACGGCAAGATTGAGGCGCTGATCCTCGGGTATTACTACTGCGCCGCTTCGGGTCTCCTCGTAGCGCCCGACAATACGGCTTGTCGCACGTTCGATAACCGTTACAACCTGTCCATCAAGCTTGTTCCCCCCCATGCGGCTTGGCGAAGAGCTGGCTTCTACCAGATCACCATGCAACGCCCCCTTAAGGGATTTTGACGGGATAAAGATGTCCTCGCCACCGCCATCAGGAGTCACAAAGCCATAGCCGTCACGATGCACCGAAATTCGCCCCCGGGTGGTTTTTATTTTTCCACTCAGGCTGTAACTACCCTTTCTGGTAACTTTCATTGCTCTGGCTATTTCATCCCTTATTTTTCTCATAAATACCGAGGATACTGTCCTTAACCTCGTCAAATGCAGCAAGAATCCTGGGATCAAAATGCTGCGGCATAGTCCGGCCGTCGCCATTCAAAAGGATCGAACAGGTTTTGGCATGATCAAAACAGGGTTTATATACCCTGCTGTTACGCAGTGCGTCATATTGATCAACCAACATGACGATTCGTCCCTCCATAGGAATTTCTTCTCCCTTCAAACCGGCCGGGTAACCACCCCCATCCCATCGTTCATGGTGTGTGGCGGCAATAACAGCCCCCATTTGCAGCATTCTGTGCGGAGACCCCTTCAGAATCTGCTCGCCGACTGTCGTGTGTCGCTTGATGACCGCAAACTCCTCTGCTGTCAGAGCAGACGGTTTTAGAAGGATTGAATCAGGTATACCGATTTTGCCAATATCGTGCATGGCACTGGCCACCAAAATGTCGTCCACAAAAACGTCGTTCATCTTCAGGTGAAGAGCAATACACCTGGCGTACATACCGACCCGCGCAATATGCCGACCGGTGTCTTCATCTCGAAGCTCGGCGGCGGTGGTCAGTCGTTCGATAATTTCCCGGCTCATCTGGGTGATTTCACCCAGCGCCGAATTGAGTTCAGCCGTCCTTTTTTCAACCGTTCGTTCCAACTCCTCTTTGTAGTTCTTTTCCATCTGAGTCAAACGCTTGAAATTCACCCCTTTTTCAACGGCATGTATCAAAGCCTGTGGGCGGTACGGCTTTATAATAAAGTCAAACGCCCCCTTCTGAATGGCTCTGACTGCAACATCAAGATCAGCATACGCGGTCATCAGGACTACCGGCGTTTCCTTGTCAAGAAAGCGAATTTTTCCCAACAATTCGAGCCCGTCCATAATCGGCATATTGATATCGGTCAGTACCAGATCGACAGGTTCCGCAACAAACTGCTTTACCGCTTCGTGACCGTTTGAAAAGGCACGCACCGAAAACCCGAATTCGGTCAAAAGCGTTGTGACACTCTCAAGAACAAAACGATCATCATCGACGACAAAAATATTACCACCGCTGTTATTACTCATTATCAAGCACCTCACGGATTTTCATCAGCATTTCCTTTGGCGTAAACGGTTTGGCCAGGAAATTCATCCCCTCCTCTAACCCCTGAGCAGCCACAACGTCCTTGCCGTAACCACTGCAAAACAGAACACGAGTGTTCGGCGCTTCACTTTGAATTGCTTTAAATACCTCCATGCCATTTATTTTCGGCATGATTATGTCAAGGATAACCAGAGTAATTCTTTCTTTCTGTTCACGGAACTTCTTCAGGGCATCTTCACCGTCTATCGCTTCAATAACAGAGTAGCCGAATTCTTCCAGCAGCTCTTTACAGACGGTACGCGCCTCATAGTCGTCATCAGCCAGCAGAACACAATCTTTGCCCTGAACAGGAGCCTTCTGCTCCTCAACTTTTTCCACGATGATGTCAGGAGCCGAATTAAGCAGCGGCAGATATATCCGGAAAACTGTGCCCTGGCCGACGGTACTGTGGCAGGTAGTATAGCCGTTATGCTCCTTGATAATGCCGTATACAATCGCAAGCCCCAAGCCGGTTCCCTTGCCGAACTCTTTGGTCGAATAAAATGGTTCAAAGATATGCTTCAGATCCTCTTCATCAATACCTTCACCGTCGTCACGGCAGGTGAGAAGGGCATATTGTCCCGGCTTGCCAAACCCTTTGGCAAGAACAAAGTCAGAGGTAATAGTTATCGTTTCCGTGGAGATAACGATAGAGCCGCCATGCGGCATCGCATCGCGGGCGTTGGTTGCGATATTCATCAGTACCTGTTCTATACGACCACTGTCTGCCGAAATAGACAGCTTCTGTGGATCGAGTTGGATTTCAAGATGAATATTTTCGCTGGTGAGGCGCAGCAAAAGCTGATGGACCCGATTGATTATTTCATTCAGATCTACAGTGACCCGCTGAGAAGTCTGCTTGCGACTGAACGCCAGCAGCCCCTGGGTCAGGGAGGCCCCACGTTCGGCAGTGGCTGTTATCTGTTCGGCATTTTTTTTCAGTGGACTTTCGGCCGGTAACTTAAGCTGAATAATGGTGGCATAACCGACAATCGCGGTCAGAATGTTATTGAAATCGTGAGCAATACCCCCTGCCAACTGGCCGATCGCATCCATTTTCTGGGAATGTTGCAACTGCGACTCCAACTGCTTGCGATCGGTAACATCTTCCTTAATGGCAATAAAATGAGTGATCAAACCGCTATCATCGCGAATCGGAGAGATGAGCGCCTGCTCCCAGTAAAGATCGCCATTTTTTTTGCGGTTATGGAACTCGCCGCGCCACTCCCCACCGGAAGTTATTGTCTGCCATAATGTCTGGTACTGCTCGGTGGCGGTTTCGCCGGTTTTAAGAAAACTTGGATTCTGACCTACAGCCTCAGCGAAGCTGTAGCCGGTCAGGCGGCTAAAATGTGGGTTGACGTACTCAATGTTGCCAAAAGTATCAGTAATAACGATTGAAGCCGGATTCTGCTCAACTGCAACCGAAAGCTTCCGCAGATTTTCTTCAACCCGTTTCCGCTCCGATAATTCACGTTGTGATTCCTCGTTAAGCCGAGCATTTTCGAGTGCCAGCGAGGCTAATTCGCCAAATTGCTCCAGTGCCTGCATCTGCTGTTCACTAAACGACGCACCTTCCTCTATAAAAACCAGGCCAAGCACTCCAAACACTTCGTCGCCAGCTTTGATAGGTACGCCAGCCATGGCGTGCAGGATGTTGCGATCCTCTGCCGGCAGGCGTCCCTCCCAAAGATTGTAATCTGCGATGCAGAGAGGCTTCCCCGACACCCATACTTTACCGCTGATCCCCTCGCCGGGACGGATAGGATCACTGGAGAGTGAATCATAAATCCCGCTCCGATACCACATATCCATCTCCGTCTTGCCGGAATTAACCAGATAGAGAAAACAGTGCTCCGTCCCAATCAGCCGACCGGCACGAAGTACTATGGTCTGGAGGACGCTGGCAACATCAAGCCGTGAAACCAATCCAAGCGTGGTTTCGTGGAGCGCCTGCAGGTATTCGTTCTGGCGGTGCAGAAGCTGATCGGCCTGAACATGTCTTTCCAGTTCCTCTTCGAGCATCAAACGTTGCCGATCTGTTTCACGGACAAGATCGTTAAAAGCATGGCTAAAAGTTGTTATTTCCGCCTCCCCACTAACGGCGAATTGACGATCTTCGCCGTCCGTCTTATGAGGCAGATTTTCAACATGGTTTGCAAGCTGGAGAATCGGGTCGGTCAGACGTTTGAGATAGTGGCGCATAAACAAAAACATCGCCAACACCAGTAACGGAATGACCACCAAAAAAATATTTCTGATCCGGTCTACCGGCTGGTACGCTTCAGTCAGTGGGAAATTTGCACCGATTATCCACTCTTTTGTTTTCAATCGTTTAAACGTTGTCAGGCTATGCAGGCCTCGGGAATTGACGGTTTCTCCAGTCCCCTCAAAACCTTTTATGGCTCGATCCAGCAGAAGGTTGGCACCAGGCGGAATATCCTGCTTCATGATCCTGTTTTTATCGGGATGTACGATCATTACCCGCTTTGTATCGAAGAGAAACAGATAGCCGGTACGACCTATCTTACGCGTGCTGATCCCCCCCAGAAAATTTTTCCCCAGCAGATCAATGCTGCCGCACAGTACGGCAGCAATAGCGCCGTTTTGATCAAAAATCGGCACAGTCAGCATGATGACGGGATGCTTGTGAGATTGAGACGAAATAAATGGGTCAGAGATAAGAGGGATTTTTGTAGCAATTGTGATTTTGAGATAATCCCGGTAAGAAAAATCCATACCGGCACGCGAAACACCCAAAGGTGTTTCGGCAACAATGCGGCTTTTGGCGTCGAACAAAAACATACCGTTATCAAAATAGTCGGCAAATTCCGTTCGCTCCAGCAGGAACTTTAAAGCCTCATCCGGATTGGAAACCAGCGCAGGCGATACCTTTTTCGCAAGCATAAGTAACTGTCTCTGGGCAAGTTCAAGTTCTTTATCCACTTCTTCGACCACAATTGATACTATCTGAGACTGCTGGTTGGAAATGGATTCTTTGAGGTATCCCTGCAACAGGTGCTGCATCAAAAACAACAGACAAAAGAGCACGATTGTAATGGCTAAAGGAAAAAGGAGAGTGACTTTCGTCTTCATGGTAAATCGAGGCATAAGCAGACCTGTTCCTTGATTCATCTGGGTATATTCGATCCCGACAATATCATATATTTTGAAAATTGCTTATATCAAATTTGTAGCGTCGGCTATAATTTTTAATGCTGATCTGTTTCGACCTCAACATACCCTTGCTTTCGCTAACTTTTATTTGGACAAGAGCCAACCCATACAGTAGTATGTGCGAATTTATCGGGATAAAAGGAGTTCATCTGTGGATAAGCTCGTAATTGCAGGTGGAAAAAAACTTAAAGGCGACGTTACCATCAGCGGTTCCAAAAACGCCTCACTCCCTATCTTTGTTGCGACAATTCTGGCACCCGGAATAAACCAGATAAGTAATGTACCGTTTTTACGCGACATTAACACCACCATCAAGGTTCTGGAATCGCTAGGCGCAGACGTCAAAGGCAAGGGTGACGTTGTCCGGATTGATACTACAAATATCTCCAGCCATGAAGCGACCTACGATCTGGTGAAAACCATGCGTGCCTCGGTATTGGTGCTTGGCCCGCTACTGGCTCGTTTCGGTAAGGCGCGGGTGTCTCTCCCAGGCGGCTGCGCCATCGGGGCCAGGCCGATTAACCTGCATCTCAAGGGATTGCAGGCGCTCGGCGCCGAAATAGTTCTGGAACATGGTTATGTTGAGGCGCGCTGTAGACGACTTAAGGGAGCGCGAATAAATTTTGACATTTCAACCGTGGGGGGGACTGAGCATCTGATGATGGCGGCCGCCACAGCCAAAGGTGACACGGTACTGGAAAACTCGGCACGCGAACCGGAGATCGTTGATCTGGCCAATTTTCTGAACAGTATGGGGGCAAAAATCGAGGGAGCCGGCACCGATACGATAAACATCCATGGGGTCTCCGAACTTTCTGCCGCTAACTGTGAAGTCATGCCTGATCGAATCGAAGCCGGCACCTTTATGATCGCCGCAGCAATGACTGGCGGCGATATTAAAATTCACCGCATGAAACTGGAGCACTTGGATGCACTGACGTTCAAGTTGCAGGATGCCGGAGTCGAAATAACCAGTCGTGATGGTGTTGTTCGGGTCAAGGGGCCGAAGAAAATCGGCAGTCTTAACATTAAAACCCGCCCCTACCCCGGCTTTCCAACCGACATGCAGGCTCAATTCATGGCGATGATGTGTGTTGCCGACGGTGCCAGTGTTATTTCTGAGAATATTTTTGAGAACCGTTTCATGCACGTTTCCGAACTACAGCGTTTCGGCGCCGACATCACCGTCGCAGGAAGCACCGCCACGGTCAAAGGGGTAAAAAAACTCTCCGGAGCTCCGGTCATGGCCACGGATTTGCGCGCATCAGCGTCACTTATTCTGGCCGGACTAGCGGCGGAAGGGACGACTGAAATAACCCGCATCTACCATCTTGACCGAGGTTACGAAGCGATAGAAAAGAAATTGGCCTCACTCGGCGCGAATATCGTGAGAGTAAAAGAATGAACGATTTAATTACAATAGCGATTCCGAAGGGGCGAATCCTGGAAGAATCGGTAGAGATGTTCGCGCAGATCGGCATTGACTGCCGCGAACTGCTCTCCGACTCCCGCAAGCTCATTTTTGAAAACCTGGAACAGCGGATGCGCTATATGATTGTGCGGGCGACAGACGTTCCGACTTATGTAGAATACGGCAGCGCCGACCTTGGCATCGTTGGCAAAGACACCCTGTTGGAACAGTGCAAGGATGTCTATGAGCCGCTTGACCTGAAATTCGGCTACTGCCGTATGATGGTGGCCGAACCGGCCAATCGGTCAGAGACAGTTGATCCCTCCGGCTGGTCACATATTCGGATTGCAACAAAATATCCACGAGTCACGGAAAATTATTTTGCCTCGAAAGGTGTGCAGGTAGAAATTATAAAACTATACGGCTCAATTGAACTGGCACCGCTGGTCGGCCTCTCTGACCGGATTGTCGATCTTGTTTCAACTGGAGAAACGATGCGGCAAAATGGCCTCGTCGAGGTTGAAACCATCGCCGAAATTACGACCCGTCTCATAGTAAACCGGGCGAGTCTCAAAACAAAGAACACACGCATTTCTCACATAATTCAGGGGCTGGAGCAGTTGCTCCAGGCGGCGAACAGGTAATGGAAAATGGCAAAAAAACTACCAAAAAAAATCGAACTGCTCTTAAATGAAGCGAAAGGCCAACTAAGAGCCCTCTATCCCGATAGACTGAAAGATATTATATTGTTTGGTTCTTATGCGCGGGGTGACTTTAGTAAAGGTTCAGATATTGACCTTTTGCTGCTACTTGACCAAATATCAGCCCCGACAGCAGAGCGGGATCGATACTTTCCCATGGTTTGTGATCTTTCTTTGAGGCATGATACTGTGGTATCAGTCATTCAAATGGACATATCGACGTATCAAACAAAGAGATCGCCTCTAATCCTTAACATCCAAAAAGAGGGACGACGGATTTGAATGAAGCGGTTCTGGAATTATTGGAAAAGTCTGCTCAAAGTATCGGTGCAGCTCAATTGCTCTTGAAAGATGATTACGTTGATTTTGCGGCAAGCAGATCGTACTACGCAATGTTCTATGCTATTGAAGCACTCCTTTTAAGCCGAGATATGACTTTTTCAAAACACTCCGCAGTTATTTCAGCTTTTGGTAAGGAGTTTGCGAAAACCGGGCTGATAGACGCAAAATTTCATCGCTCCATACTAAATGCCTTCGATCTGCGTAATTCAGGTGATTATGGTTCTATGCATGCTGTGAGTGAAGAGAAAGCAAGGCAGTCTATTGACGATGCTATTGAAATGCTGGCAGAAATTAGACGCTACATGTCGCTTGATGCGTGAACTCTGCTAAAATATGTCTGCAACGAATCATCCAAAAGGGTAAACCATGCTTTTTCTTAATATCAATGATTCCGATTTTGAAGATAAATTTGCCGCCATTCTTGCGCGTGGTGCAGAGAGCGGTCGTGAAGTAGAGCAGGTCGTGCTTGATATTATTGCCGATGTCCGGAAGCGTGGTGATGAGGCCGTGCTGGAGCTGAGCCGCCGTTTTGACCGTGTGAAAGCTGAATCGGTAGCCGATCTGGAAGTAACCGCTGCCGAGATTGAAGCGGCTTTTGCCCTCGTTTCAGCGGACGATGTCGCCGCGCTCCGACTTGCTGTGACGCGCGTCACCCGTTTCCATGAGAAGCAGAAGCAGCAGACGTGGCTTTCCACTGAGGAACCGGACATCATGCTGGGGCAGAAGGTTACGCCACTGTCACGAGTAGGAATCTACGTCCCTGGGGGCAAAGCCAGCTACCCGAGCAGCGTGATTATGAACGCCGTTCCTGCCCGCGTGGCAGGAGTTGGCGAAATCATCATGGTAGCACCCTCCCCAGGCGGTGAGATCAGCCCATCTGTTCTGGTGGCGGCGAGTCTCTCAGGTGTTGACCGGATCTTCCGGATCGGCGGAGCACAGGCCGTTGCTGCGCTGGCATACGGGACAGCAACAATTCCGCGCGTTGACAAGATTACAGGACCTGGTAACATTTATGTTGCCACCGCCAAAAAACTGGTATTCGGACAGGTCGGCATCGATATGATTGCAGGACCAAGTGAAATTCTGGTAATTAATGACGGCAGCGGCAATCCGGCTCATGTTGCTGCGGATCTCCTCTCCCAGGCGGAGCATGATGAACTGGCGTCATCGATTCTGATAACAACCGACCGGGCTTTTGCAGAAAAAGTTGCGGCAGAGGTGGAACAGCAGCTTACTGCACTTTCCCGCGAAACAATTGCCAGGGCATCATGGGAAAAATATGGCGCGATTATAGTTGCAGAAACTTTGGACGAGGTAATCGCCTTCTCAAACCGCATCGCACCGGAACATCTGGAGCTGGCTGTGGCCGATCCGTTTGCCATCCTGTCACAAATAACAAACGCTGGCGCAATATTCATGGGACACTGGACACCGGAGGCAACGGGAGACTATCTTGCCGGTCCGAATCACACCCTGCCGACCGGTGGTACATCCCGTTTTTTCTCGCCGCTCTCGGTGGATGACTTTGTCAAAAAAACTTCGATCGTCTATTTTTCGAAGGGCGGCCTGAAGCGACTCGGAAATGACATCGTAAGAATCGCCGAATTGGAAGGTTTGGAAGCACATGGCAAGTCGGTAGCTGTGCGGCTTGCAGATATTGAAACGAAATAAGCCAAAGCTTTAAAGTGATACCTAATTAATGCAACAAACATCAGGGAGGGGTTGTGATAATAGCGCATAAGGCACGATTATGCTTCTTTGTACTGGCGTTTATCTGTATGTCGTACGAGCTTCACGCGGAAGAGATTACTTCAGGTTCCTCTGCTCTCCCGGTCGAAAACGTTTCTACAGCGGCGAGAGAGACCAGCCGACTATCGATTCAAGATATAGTCTTTGATAACAGCGTGTTACGTATATTATCAGATGGCAAATTACCGGAATTTTCCTCAATACACCTCAGCAAACCCGCCCGACTTGTCTTAGACTTGCCAGGAGTATCAAACAAGTTGAGTAACCAGATTTATAAGAGCGAAGCCGGGCTTTTTTCTTCTGTAAATGTGGTTTCGTATAGCGACAAACTCAGGCTGATAATTGAGTTTAAGAAAAATACCGTATTCTTTGATGCCAGGATTGATTCGACTCCAACCGGTTTGGTAATAAACATTTCAGAAGGAGATAAACCGGTCGTTGTAGCAAAGAAAACGCCGTATATTTCGCCTCTCACCCAGAAAGATACTGCAGTAAACCGTGCAAAACCTAAAGTAGAGGGTGCCGTAACTTCTCAAGGCCATGTTGCATCTGTAAAGGTTGATCATAACCCCGAAACCACTAAAGTAAAATTAAATATTTCTGGTAACTGTTCGATTTCAGACCCAGAGACTGTTCTTAACGGAATTTTCGTATCCTTTGGTGACTGCATCGTGCCAACTAACTGGCAGGGTAATGTCGATACGGCAAATAGTAATCCTGTTATCAAATCGGTCACTCTCTTTCCGGGCAATAGTAACAAAAATGTTGAGGCTGGAATGCTTATCGAGTTGAGTCAGCAGACCAGGTTCAGTTTTTCAAAGGATAAACAGAGTCTGCTTATTAGCCTGGACATGGCCGACGCTGCATCGCTTTCATCACCAGCCACCTCCCGGGATACTTCGGATAAAAAATCTGCATCACCTGCTCTGTCGCTTTCTGCCGCTTCGAACGATTCGAAACCTGGTACAAAAGCTTTTTCAGGAAAAAAGGTTACGATGGAATTTGATAATGCCGATTTACGACAGATTTTCCGTCTACTAGGCGAAGTGAGTGGCGATAACATTATTATCGGTGATGATGTTAAAGGGAGCTATACCATCAAACTAAAAGAGGTACCGTGGGATCAGGCACTTGAAATGATCCTGGTAAACAATAATTTAGAGGTAGCACGATATGGTAATGTGATTGAAATCATTACTTATGAGAAAATTAAAAAGCGTAGAGATCAATCGCTGGAAAAACAAAAACAGCTTTTTGAGCAAAAGCGCGAAGAAGCAAGAATGAGAACCATTGGGCTGGCTGAAGAAAATAAATCCGACGAAGTTGTAACCGCACAGTGCCAGGTTCAGAACGCAACTGCTGCAGACATTCTCCCAGCACTTAAACTCTTATTGTCAAAATATCAGACCATGGCAACTTCCAACGTGTCGGTAAGCACATCAAAAACGGATGCAAATGTAACCCCGCAAACAGGTGGAATAGCCGGTAGCGGAGGTTTATCTGGGGAGGCCACCTTCGATAAATCTACGACGCGCCAATCTCAAAGCGTCTACAAAGCGGAATATGGTGAAATGTTTCCTGAAGCAAATACCAACACTATTATAATCAATGACAGACTGGATATCATCAGGAAGGCAGAAACAATAATTTCAGTTTTAGATGTCGCAAAAAAGCAGGTTTTGATAGAGGCAAGACTGATTGAGGCTTCTACTACTTTTACCAAGGAACTTGGTGTTCAATGGGGGGCGCACTATCGGGATGGCAGCGCCTCTCTGCTCGGGATTAATTCACTGGATACCGGCTTCGGCGGGATAGCAAGTACTGCCCCGCAAAGCGGCACTTTTGGCCCAGGAATGTCCACAGGGATTTCATTTGGCACTTTGGCAAGCACTATTCGACTGGATGCGCGCCTATCGGCCGCAGCTTCCCTGGGGACAATAAAAATAATCTCCAGCCCAAAAGTAGTAACCAGTTATGGTACAACAGCCACTATTACTCAGGGGCAACAAATTCCATATACTTCATCTACAGCTAATTCAGTTGAAACCAAATTTATTATGGCAGCGCTTAAATTGGACGTTACCCCCAAAATCACTCCTTCAGGCAACGTTTTGCTGGATCTTAAGATCAGCAATGATTCTGGTGGGACAGGCAATCCGCCGTCTATCAATACAAAGCAGGCAACGACTCAACTCACCATCCCTAATAATGAAACTGCGGTTATTGGGGGGATAATGACAAACTCAGAAACCGATTTTGATCAAGGCGTACCTTTCTTAATGGATATTCCGTTGTTAGGAAACCTGTTCAAATCGAAATCTTCTACTAAAGTGCAAACAGAAATGCTCATTTTTTTAACGCCTCGCTTACTAGACTTTAGCAACAATACATCCATCACAAAAACGGAATGTAAAATAATAAGGTAGGCAACAAACGCCCCAATGCAACCATGAACCTTCTTAGACCAAATATCGCCTCAATGACCGGCTACGTCCCCGGCTTTCAGCCGGACGACGTTACATCTTGGATCAAATTAAACACCAACGAGAACCCCTATCCGCCATCCCCCAAAGTGGTTGAAGCGATTTTGGCAGAGGTCGGTACTGATGGTGCGGCGTTGCGCACATATCCCTCCGCATCGAGCCGAAAATTGCGTGAAGCGGCGGCAGAACTGTACGGCTTTGACCCTTCATGGATCATCATGGCCAACGGTTCCGACGAACTGCTCAACAATCTGATCAGAGCCTGCGCCGGTGAGGGTCAAGAGGTCGCTTACGTTCACCCGTCCTACTCCTACTACTCCACGCTTGCAGAAATTCAGGGGACGACTGTATGCACCTACGGCTTGACCGATTCGTTCAGAATTGATGCATTTCCGGAACATTATCATGGGAAGGTGTTCTTTCTGACCACTCCTAACTCGCCACTCGGCTTCGCATTTCCGCCTGAATACATTGAAGAACTGGCGCAAAAATGCGGCGGAGTGCTGGTGATAGACGAGGCATACGCTGATTTTGCCAATTGGAACGCTCTCGAACTGGTAAAAAAATACGAAAATGTTGTCGTCACCCGTACGCTGTCGAAGAGCTACGCTCTTGCCGGTATGCGTCTGGGGTTGGCAATCGCCAGACCTGAGATTATCGCAGCACTGGACAGGATCCGCGATCACTACAACCTTGATCGGCTGGCACAAGCGGCTTGTGTTGCCGCACTGAAGGATCAGCTCTATTTCCGTGAATCGTGCCGTAAAATCATTGAAACGCGCGAGTGGTTTACCAGAGAGTTGACTGCAAACGGTTATAACGTCATACCGTCGCAGGCGAATTTTGTTTTTGCCTCCCCGCCGGATAAAAACGGCAAACGGGTGTATGATGCTTTATATGAGCGCAAGATTCTGGTGCGCCTGCTCTCCGATCCGCTGCTGGCTCATGGGCTCAGGATTTCAATCGGAACTCGGGAAGAGATGGAAAAAACATGTTTAGCTCTGTCGAAAATTGGATAAGGTAAAGGAGAGAGTATGTCGCGGAGTGCCATAATCGAGCGGATCACGAAAGAAACAAAAATTAAACTGTCCCTGACTGTCGACGGTTCGGGGAGTGCCTCCATCAGCACATCGGTACCATTTCTCGACCACATGCTCAATCTGTTTGCCCGCCACGGCCTTTTCGATCTGGGCATTGAGGCCAGAGGCGACATTGATATTGATTTTCACCACACGGTTGAAGATATCGGGATAGTATTGGGGGAGGCGTTCAAGCAGGCGCTTGGGGATAAAAACGGGATCCGCCGCTATGGCCAGGCTTCCGTTCCGATGGATGAGACACTTGCAAGTGTGGCCGTTGACATTTCCGGTAGACCCTATCTCGTCTATCACGTCAACCTGCCAAAGGTGAAGATCGGGGAGTTTGACGTTGAACTGTCTCGGGAGTTTTTTCAGGCCTTTGTCAACCACTGCGGCATAAACCTGCATATCAACGTCATGTACGGCGATAATGTCCATCACATCATTGAAGCCTGCTTCAAGGCGTTCGCCCGGGCGCTTGATAGCGCAAGCCAGCTTGACCCGCGAATTACAGGGGTCATGTCAACAAAAGGGGTCTTGTAGAGGAATTATTTCATTTCCTTCAGCAACTCTTTGGCCTTCTTGGCCTCTTCGCTTTTTGGGTAGCCCTTCAGCAGTTTTTCAAAAACAAATCTGGCGCTTTTAACATCCTTGATCTCATTGAAGGCCATTGCCTGCTTCAGCATGGCAGCAACGACCTTCTCTTTGCCCGGATAATTTTTAATGACATCCTGGTAGGACAGAATTGCCGATTCATAATTTTTTTCACTATAGTACGTCTCACCGATCCAATAGTGCGCGTTTGCCGCCAGATCGTGCTTTGGATTCTGCTCAAGAAATTTGGTAAGCAGCTCACGCGCGGCAACAACTGCACCAGATTTAAGCGAATCCAGACCTTTCAGATAGAGTGCATCCGGGGTCAATGGTGCCTCTTCCTTTTTTACCAGGGCAAGCTCGGTCATTTTTTTCGACATGGTGTCAAGGAACGCCTGCTGTTTCAGGATGCGCTCTTCCAGGGCAATAATGCGTGCGTCGGCGTCTTCACGATACCTGGCAAGATCCTCGGCAGGTTTTTTAACGGAGTGAAGCGTATCATCAAGCTTACCGTTCAGTGCCCGCATTTCACCCTTCGTGCCGTCAATCGATGCCTGAATGTCTGCCGACATTTTTCTCACCGCAGCGACATCAGCCTTGAAGCCCTTTTCAACAGCCCCGACAGTTACTTTTGATTCCTCACGGATGCCGGCAAGATCCCTATCCATAGTATAAAGACGGGATTTTACAGAATCGACATCACTTCTGATACTATCAAGCGCATTCTGCGAGGCGCATCCGGTCAGACATACAGCAAGCAGCAAAACAACATTGGAGAATTTCATATTGGAACTCCTCTATCCTGAAATGACTGCAAACTGTATATCACAGAGTCGGATGGGTTGACAAGTAGCGACATTTCAACTGTTCCGCCTTTTTCTTTGCTTTCGTTGCCAAAATAGATATAATCCGCCTGTTTTACATTCAAACCTGCATTAGCACCCTGAAAGGCATTCCACAGACATGAGCACACCGATAAGCAAGAAAATGTTGATTAATGTCATGCACCCCGAGGAGACGCGTGTTGCAATCGTTCACGACGGTCGCCTGATGGAGCTGAACATTGAAATCAGCGGAAAAGAGCAGATTAAAGGAAATATTTACAAGGGGGTCGTCCTTCGTGTCGAGCAGGGACTTCAAGCCGCTTTCGTCGATATCGGGCGAGCAAAACCTGGTTTTCTTCAGATCGGCGAACTGCATCCAGATTATTTTGAATGGCGAGATGACATTCCTGATGATAAACGCAAACGTTTTCCACGAATCCAGGAGGTACTCCATCGCGGACAGGAACTGTTGGTGCAGGTTGAAAAAGATGAGCGTGACAACAAGGGTTCTGCTCTGACAACGTATATATCTCTCCCTGGCCGCTACATGGTGATGATGCCTGGAAGTGATTCCAGTGGCATTTCCCGCAAGATCGAGCAGGAAGGTACCCGGAAAAAGCTTAAAGAAATAGTCGCGGGAATGGATATTCCGGAGGGGATCGGCTACATCATGCGCACCGAGGCGGTCGGACGCACTCCCGAAGAACTGCAGAAGGATTTTACCAACCTGACCGAACTGTACGAGTCGATCAAAGAGAAGGCTACCACGATCGATGGGGCGGGAGAGATTTATAAAGACAGCGGTCTTATCATCCGCACCATAAGGGACTATTTTTCTGATGACGTTGATGAGGTTCTGGTTGACAGCAAAGATGCCTATCGGGAAGCGAAAGAATTTTTCCGCGATACCATGCCTACCTGTGAAAAGCGGGTCAAGCTGCATAAGGAAAAACGACCTATCTTTTCCCGGTTTCAACTGGAAGAGCAGATCGACCAGATCTATGAAAAACGTGTGCCGCTGCCATCAGGCGGTTCTCTGATCATCGAGCCGACCGAAGCGCTGGTCTCGATAGATGTCAACTCCGGAAAATCAAGTGGAGAGAGAGGGATTGAAGACACCGCCTTCAAAGCCAATATGGAGGCTGCTGAAGAGGTCGCCCGTCAACTCCGGCTGCGCGACCTTGGCGGCCTGATTGTTATCGACTTCATCGATATGCGTGATAACAAGCATAACAGCGACGTTGAGAAGACGCTGAAAAATGCCCTCAAAATGGATAAAGCGCGGGTTAACGTCGGACGTATTTCCCAGTTCGGCATCATGGAAATGTCGCGTCAGCGAATTGCCAAAACCTTGAATGACGCCATCTACCTGGAATGCCCGCACTGCGAGGGTCGCGGTAAAGTTAAATCGGTTGAGGCCATGGCAGTCTCTTTCCTGCGCAAAGTTCACGCTGCCGCTGCCAAGGGAACTGTTGGCGAAGTTCGCGGGGGATTGCCGCTGGAAGTCGCGTATTACCTGCTAAACCGCAAAAAACGGGAGTTGGCTCAGATTGAAAACGATTATGAAATAGAAGTAACCGTGAAAGGTAAGACATCTTTCCTGCTCAATCAACTGGAGCTTGAAATAGTTAAACGGGAGAAACCGCACCTTGATGATGTGCTCAAGAGTGAGGCTGAAGCCGAAGAAGCACATAAGAGTGTCGCGCCGTTTGAACCTGCTCCGCAGAGTACAACTGTTGTTGAGTCGAAAAACGAAGTGGTCGAAGCTGCCGAGGTGGGCAAAAAACGGAAACGGCGAAAAAAGAAGAAAAAAAGCTCTGCCGAAACACCCATTGATACTACTGCGACTGACCAGAACGACGTTGATACGGATCAGGACGATTTTTTCCCGACCACAGAGGCTGCTGCAGCAGAAGAATTTTCTGATTCAGAACCGGCTGACAATGAAGCGGAGCAAGCGGGCAAAGCGAAAAAACGGAAGCGCCGACGTAACCGGAACAAAGGGAATAAAGTTCAGGGGGGGAGTCAGGACGATGCGTCTACTGAACCGGTAGTGGAACCTGTAGCACCTGAAGTCGCAATTCCGGCGGTTACTCAGCATGAGGAGACAGCAGCGGCTGTCAAACAAAAACGTGTCCGCAAAGTCCGCACGAAGGCACAGGATGTGCCGGTAACGCCTGAACCTGTAGTGGAAGCGGTGCCGACTCCGGAGCCCCTTCCGGTGCAAAAAAAGCCGCGCCGCGCCGCGCCCAAAAAAGCCGCAGAGGCGATAACTATTTCCGCATCGGAACCGGATGCTGATCAACCCAAGCCAACTCCCCGACCAAAGCGCAAGAAAAAGGGAGAGGAA
>CAYQMO010000044.1:0-15540 GCA_964418315.1 uncultured Geobacter sp.
TTAAGACCTGACCGGGAGCGTTGGTGGTGCATACTACTGAGCGATGGTTGCTGCCGGTGTGGCTAAATGTGAACCGTCCATCAAGCCGTTACCCTTGCCCTGGCGGGTGGCTGAACCGTTGGCGGTTGTACCGGTGGTGAGGAACGTGCCGTCACGGCGTTGTGATCCAACCGGGCGTGTCGCTGCTGCAGTTCCGGTTGCTGTCTGGGTTGACATGGCAGCCCCGTTACCCTGTCCCTTGCTGCCACCGTTACCGCGACCCGCTGCGAATACGTCACTTGTTGCCAATGCTGCCAAAAGTCCTGCGACTGCTACTGTGGTGATAATACGTGTTTTCATGATTCTGCTCCTTCGTTTGGTGAGATAGTCAATCTGACCTTATAAGAGCAGATGATGTGCCAAGTTTGCAATATACTGAATATACACATATTTAGCAAGTTTATACCAAAAGATTATCATCATTATCGTGCATATTCTGCATCTGCCTGATATGCATTGCACTTCATTGCACGACGAAAAAAACATTTTCTCGGCGAAAGATTTGACGGCTATCTGTCAAAACCGATGTAACAGGTGGAGCTGATTACTGAAATAAAAATGGTAATGGATTTAAATTTTGGTAGCCATTTTGACAAAACTGTATAATTCTACCTATTTCTATGATAAGTATGACGGCGAAACAGATCGTATGCCATCTCTTAATGGAGACCACCATGAAACCGTCCATTCGACCAATGTCAGGCCTGCTCAGTACTCTCCTGTGTGCAGGAATAGCTCTCTCGCCACTCTCGTCCTTTGGCGCTCAAGATAAAATTCTGGTCACAGGAACAGGGTCCGCAGTCGAGGTCATGGCTCTTATGGCCAAAGCCTTCCAAAAGAAACACCCCGAAACTACCGTTGTACTTCTTCCCAGCGTCGGCAGCGCCGGAGGAATCAAGGGAGTGCGTGATCGGAAAATAGATGTGGGGCTATCAGTCCGGGTCATGAAGCAGGAAGAAAAAGCTCCCGGCATCATTGAGGAGCTTTACGGTCGCACAGCGTTCCTCTTTGCCGTGCAGACATCCAACCCACTGAAAGACCTCACACTTCAGGAGATAGAAGACATATATTCCGGAAAGACGACAACCTGGCATAACGGCGATCAGATCAGGCTCATTCTTCGCCCCCGGAGCGATGCTTATTCACTGCTTCTTGCCGGCATCAGCCCAGGTATGAAGGCGGCAGCCGAAAAGTCCCACAACATTTCCGGTGTCTTTGTGGGCGCCACGGATAAGGATGCTGCAGCCCAGATAGAACGGACGCAGGGTAGTTTCGGAGTCACCAGTGCCTGCCTGGTAGCCGCTGAAAAGAGAAAGATTAAAGGGATCTCTGTAAACGGCAAAGTGCCAACCGTGGCCAATGTAGCCTCCGGTGCCTACCCATATTTTATGAACATGTATGTGATCTATCAGATGGACTCGGCTAATCCGGCAGTAAAACTGTTCATTGATTTCATCTATTCAGACCAGGGCCGAAAAATTCTGGCTCAAACCGAACATGTAGTGGAAAAACGTGGTTCGACGCGATAACATGCCGACATCAATGGAATTTCAGCAGCAACAGACAAAATACCCACCAATATTTCTCGTTGGCATGTTCCTCTCCGCCCTGGTGGTGATCTCCATTCCGGCGCTCTATTTCTCCGTCTCCTACTCCGGAACAAAACACTCCCTTTTTATTGAAACGTCCTTCATCGCAAAAAAATTGGAGCAGAACATTCAGACCAGACCAGATCTGTGGGATTTTGAGATCATGCGGCTGTGGGAAACTATTTCTCAGCGGACAGCCGATTCCGGGCTTGATGAGCGAGAAGTTTTCAACTCGGCAGGCGAACGCATCACCGGCACTGAGTATCTGGCACCTATCCCGGCAGTAGAGGTTTCGATAATTCTTTCTGACTCGGGCAAGCCGGTCGGCAAGCTTCACGCCCATCGAACAATTGTCCCGCTCATCAAGGGGACCGCCCTTGCCTGCTTGTTCAGTGCTCTACTCGGCATTTTGCTTTTCTACCTGTTCCGCCATTTGCTTGACCAGATTCTCGCAAGAGAGCTAAAGCTTAAACAGAATGCTGAAGAACTCGAACAAATCGTGGAGCTGCGTACGGTGGCTCTCACTGATTCGAATCAGCAACTGGAGAAGGCTCTCGATAACTCAAAGGTTGCCAGAGAAGAGGCCGAAGAGGCAAATCGCGCCAAAAGCATGTTTCTGGCCAATATGAGTCACGAAATCCGCACTCCCATGAACGGTGTCTTGGGGCTGCTGGGGCTGTTAAAGGAGACACCTTTGAGCGAGGCGCAACTGAAAATGACCCACATGGCTCATGCCTCCGCCGAAAAATTGCTGGATGTTATTAACAATATCCTGGATTTTTCTAAAATCGAGGCAGGCAAACTCCAGTTGCAAGAGACGTATTTCACTCCCGGCGATCTGGTGCGTGAAGTAATGGATATCTTCAGGGTGAGGATGCAGGAGAAAAACATCAAGCCTGTGTGCAGTATCGATGATGCTTTTCCTGAAGCGGTAATCGCCGATAACCTCAGAGTTCGTCAGGTACTGATCAACCTGATCGGCAACGCCTTAAAATTCACGGAACAGGGGGAAATTTCTCTGCGACTGACTCTCGCCGAGCAGACAGCCGAGCACTCGGTACTTCGTTTTGAAATTCAAGACAGCGGCATCGGAATAGCGCCTGACAAACAACGGGAGATATTTGACGCTTTTGCACAAGTTGACAATTCACATTCAAGGCGATACCAGGGAACCGGCCTCGGTCTGGCGATCTCGAAGGAGTTGGTGGAGGCCATGGGTGGAGATATCGGCTTGCAGAGTGAACCTGGCAGAGGATCGCTCTTCTGGTTTACCGTCAGGGCCAAACATACTGAATTGATTCCGGCGCCTGCCACATCTGACGATATCACAACAGAGCATGCCGTAAATTTAGACAACGAGCAGATGCCGCGAGTACTTCTGGCAGAAGATAACATCGTTAATCAGGAACTGTGCAAAATGGTGCTTGAATCGTTCAATTGCGAGGTGGATGTAGCCTGGAATGGCCGTGAAGCTGCGGAAGCAGCCTTCGCAAAGGATTATGACCTCGTATTGATGGATTGCCAAATGCCTGAAGTAGATGGCTATGAAGCAACCATCATCATCAGGCAGCGCGAAGCAGAAAATCAGATGGAAAAACGGCGCTTGTACATTGTCGCCCTGACCGCCAATGCCATGGATGGGGACAGGGAACTCTGCCTCGCTGCCGGCATGGACGATTATGTCGCAAAGCCTTTTAAACCGCAGCAGATTCAGGCGCTGCTGGATAACTGCTTATGATTGCCAAGCGACTACTTGCTGTCCTGGTTTCTCTGGCTGCAATAATTCTTGCTGGTTTAAGCGGTTACATGCTTATTGAGGGTTGGACTTTCCTGGACTCTCTCTACATGACCGTGATCACCATCGCTTCTGTCGGATATGGCGAAATAAATCCTTTGACGGCCAATGGTCGCATATTTACAATGTTTCTCATTCTTATCGGCTCAGGAACTCTTATCTACTGTTTTTCAATATGTACAGCCATTATTGTCGAAGGAGAGCTGACCGATGCACTCAGGAGAAGAAAAATGAGAAATGAAATTTCAAGATTGAAAAATCACTTCATTGTTTGCGGAGTCAGTGCAACGGGTCATTACATCATAGATGAACTCTCCAAAACCGGCCGCAAGTTTGTTGTTGTAGACAGAGATCCGGCGCGAATTAAACTGATGGCTGATGCCAATATTCTGAATGTTGAAGGCGATGCCTCCCATGATGCGGTTCTTGAAGCAGCAAATGTTCGAAATGCCGCCGGACTTTTTGCAGCTCTTCATATAGACGCCGACAATCTCCTTGTTGTTGTAACTGCTAAAGGTCTGAACCCAACATTGAAGATTATCGCCAAAGCCATTGATGAGGAGTCCTCCCGTAAACTGCGCCAGGTTGGAGCAGACCGTGTTGTGATGTCCAACTACATTGGCGGGTTGCGTATGACGTCAGAAATGATAAGACCTAATGTTGTCAGTTTTTTGGATACGATGTTGAGAGACAAATCCGGTGCCATCAGGGTAGAGGAAATTGCCATCCGGAAAGACTCCCCACTTGTGGGAAAGCAGTTGTGCGATACCGGGATACTTGATATTGAAGGGGTGAGCGTTGTGGCTCTTGTTACTCATGATACCGGTTCCTATATTTTTAATCCTCCAAAAGATCGGGTTCTTGCGGAAAATGATGTAGTAATTGTTATGGGAGTTGTTGATAAGATAATGGAGTTCACGAAAATGTCGTTGTGATCAGTTGTCAAAACGCAGCAGATTTATATTTTTCTCCAGAGGAGTTTCCATCATGTATATGCTGACGATCCGTACCAGTTTTGCTGCTGCGCATAATCTTGTTAATTATCATGGTGATTGTGAAAATCTGCATGGTCACAACTGGAAGGTAGAGGTCGCTGTGACCGCCCGTGAGCTGGATAAGGCCGGCCTCGGTATCGATTTTAAGATTCTCAAGCGCGAAGCCGGGGCAATCATTAACGAGCTTGATCATAAATATATCAACGACAATCCGGCGTTCGCAAATATTTCTCCTTCTTCGGAGCATATCTCGAAATATCTGTATCAGCGCATCTCTGAACGGATGAATAACGACAACATCAAAATTGATTCTATTACGGTCTGGGAGTCTGATAACGCCTCCGCCCGCTATTATGAGTGAACCGCTTTATATCGGCGAGATTTTTTCATCCATTCAGGGGGAAGGGATGCTTGCTGGTCGCCGCCAGATTTTCGTGCGTCTGACGGAGTGCAATCTTGACTGTAGCTACTGCGATACCGATTTCGTGAAAACTGACATCTGCCGGATTGAAACAAAACCCGGATCGGGAATATTCCGTAACGTTCCGCAGCCGCTGACGCTCCATACACTATTATCACTATTACACGACTGGCTGCAGCAACTGCCGTCGGCACACCATTCAGTCAGTTTCACCGGCGGAGAGCCGCTCCTGCATGCTACTGTTCTCAATGAATGGTTCCCTGAAATCAGAAAAATCCTTCCGATTCATCTTGAGACAAACGGCACCTTGCCGAAAGCTCTCCAGCAGGTAAAGCAGTATGTGGATTTTATCAGTATGGATATGAAACTCCCGTCAACCACCGGCTGTAGTGAGCTTCTCCGGGATCTTCATGCACTTTTTCTTCGTGAGTGCTATGGCAGTAATGTCTCGATAAAAGTCGTGGTTGGTGAAGATACGACTGATAATGAAATAATGCAGGTGTGCGAGCTGATCTCTGCCGTTGATGCCGCGCTGCCGCTCTTTCTGCAGCCGTTATCGCTGCCGGACGGGAGAGTTGGCATCGCCACTGCCGCCATTTTTCATCTTCAGGAGCTGGCATCGTCCCTACTGCCGGATGTTCGGGTTATGCCACAAATGCATAAACTTCTGGGGGCGCTGTGATTCTTGAAACAATACCGCTTGGTGTGGCGCACTGCATAACTTTGACCGATCAGACCCGCCACTATTTTGGCGGCTATTATCACGTGAAACTACTCGCCTGTTGTGAAATTCCACTTGAGAAGAGTTATTTTGACAATGCCGAAGATTTTGCGGCGGCTCTTGGTAAAATGGGAACTACAGTCAGATTTGAGAGGGTTTTGGAGAAGATGGCTGTTCCTGAATCTGAGATTGCATCAATTCGCAATCAACTGACCAAAGCCTTCCATGAAACAGCGGTAGCCTATTTATCTTCGCCCGATTTTGCTCCCGGCTTTGTTCGTAGTGAATATCAGAAGTGTATTAACAAGGCTCCACACATCCAGAGAGCCCGAGCGTAGCGTGACGCTTCCGGTTGCTACTATCGATAAGCTTGCCTTTGGTGGCAATGGTGTCTGCCGGATTGACGGCAAGGTCTGCTTTGTGCCGTTCAGCTCTCCTGGAGATGAAGTAGTTCTCCGGATCACAGCCCAAAAAAAATCTTACAACACAGCTTCAATATCGGAAATAATTACACCTTCTCCCGCTCGTACTACGCCGGTCTGTCCAATCTTCGGCAGATGCGGAGGATGCCATTGGCAGCATATCCGTTACTCTGCGCAGCTTGAGCAGAAGCGGAATATTCTGGCAGAAACACTCTGGAGAGGAGCGCGCGTTCCGGCGGATCTGGTCGAAGATGTTGTACCAGCTACCATGATTTATGGCTACCGGAACAGGCTTCAGTTCAAGGTTGCGACCAACCGCGGAAAAACATCCATCGGGTTTTACCGGCAGGGCACATACCAGGTGGAGGACGCCGCTGGCGGTTGTCCCATAGCCGCTCCCATAATCAATCAGACGTTAAACTGTTTCAGGGGGATACTTCAGCTCTATCCCGGTATAGATGCGGTCACACAGCTTGCTATCGACGCCGGTGACAGAGGAGTAATTGTCTTTATACATCAAACAGGGAGCATTACCCGGAGAAGCAGAGAGTATTTATGCTCACAAGCTGATCATTTGCGGCCATGCACCGGGCTTTTTATCAAAACCGAGCGTCATGGGTTCGCTGAAAAGGTATGGGGTGAATCAGCAATCAGCTACCGGATGAATCAGGCAGATCCAGCTCAAAAATCCCTGGAACTAACGTACCCTCCCGGTGGATTTGCCCAGGTGCATCTGCGTCAGAATGTAATCATGCTTGACATTATCCGGAAGTTGGGTAATTTTGCCCCCGCTGAGAGCCTTCTCGATCTCTATTGTGGCAATGGTAATTTTTCGCTTCCTCTCGCCGCTGAAGTCGCCTCGGTGGTCGGGATTGAAGGCAATGCCGACTCTGTTCTGGCTGCCGAATATAATAGGGACATAAACATGGTTGCAAATGTCCGTTTTTTTTGTGATGATGCCGCCTCCAGTGTGAAGCGCCTTCTTGCCAAAGGAGACAAATTTGACACCCTGTTACTTGATCCACCACGTTCAGGCGCAGCCGACGTTGTTGCCGGTATTGCCCAGTTGCAGCCTGACAAGATTATTTATGTTTCGTGTGATCCGAGTACACTTGCACGAGATTGTTTTTTGCTGACTGGGAGCGGCTACCGGGTTGTTACTTCTGTGCCTGTCGATATGTTTCCTCAGACGTTTCACATTGAAAGCATCACGTTACTCTCCAGATAGAAAGGTTTTGCCGTGAGTTTTATCAGCAGGTGGTTTTCAAAGTCCCCGGAAGATCTTCTCACGAAGGGTGACAAATGTTTGGAGTTAGGGAGTTTTTTTGATGCCAGACAGTATTATGAGGATGGTTTGCAACGGTGTGCAGGGGGTGAGCTTGAGGCTGTTTTCATAGAACGGATCGATGCAGCAAATTTCAGGCTGGCACAACGTAATCTTTTTGAGGCCGAATTCGCTTATTCGCACGGGGATTTAGCCAAGGCAACAGACCATCTGGAACTTGCAAAAACATTGACATCTGATCCAGAAATCCGAGATAAGGCGGATCTGCTGCTGCAAAAATACGGAGAGATGGAGAGTCGGCATGAAGAGCCACAGGCAGCTTCTTCCTGTAATTCGTGCAGCTCTTCAGGATGTGCCCCTTCTGGCGCTGATAATTCTGATTACTCCATGCCGCTGCAGGAATATTACGAACTGCTTATCCAGCAATTGCCGACAGAACAGCGTCAGCGCTATGCCGGCCTGGGAGATGATTTTGCGTCAGCATTCATTGCCGCAAGTCAAGACGAACATCAGGAGGCGTTAGCAGCTCTTGAAAGATGTATATCTTCGATTCCGCGTGATATCTATTGCTACGAAAAAGGGAAGTTACTGCACCGGCTTGGTAATGACAGAGAAGCGGAGCAGCAGCTTCGTGAGGCTATTCAGTTGAATGACGGCAATGAGCTTGCCTGGCTTAACCTGGCACTCGTGCTGCGTGAGGGTAATCGCTTCCAGGATGCCATAACCGTAATTGAAACGATGATTTCCGGGCAGATAATGTCGGGCGAGGCTCTGCTTATGCGAGCTGATATTTTTGAAGTGACCGGTGACCGTGAGAGTGCCGTAAATCAGTATGTTGAGCTGCTGCAGACAGCCTTTGCCCGTCCTGCAGCAGAGAAACTGTACGTCATCCTTCAGGAACTTGGCCGCCCGAATGATGCCGCAGTAATATTTAAAAAATATCTGAATAAATCTTGTCATTAATAGTCTGGCTGTCGTACTATCCAACTTTGCTGTTTTACATTTATCCATTTGTTGATATAAGCCGTACAGGCTACTAATTCGGAGGATTTCTATGAACAAATCAGAACTTATTGAACAGTTGGCGCTGAAAAAAGATTTACCGGTCAAGAGGGCGGAAGAACTTGTCAATATGATTTTTTCTTCGATGAGTGAAGCGATGGTGCTTGGCGAGCGTATTGAAATCCGGGGGCTTGGCAGCTTTGTGATCAGAGAGTATGACACGTATTCCGGACGTAATCCGAAAACCGGAGAAACAATCAAGGTGAGCCCCAAAAAGCTTCCTTATTTCAAGGTAGGCAAGGAGCTGAAGGAAATGGTGCTTGGTTAGGCCATACTAGTTCTGCCGGGGTTCCGTCGCGTATCAAAATTTGATGCACTTCTCTCCTTGTCATGTTATGCAGGGCTGGAAGTGCTTCGCCGTTTTATAAAGGAAAGCTGAATGAAAAATTATTGTGCTGCAATTGATTTCGGGACAAATACAGCTCGTTTATTAATTGCAGAACGTTTGCCTGACAGAATTATTCCAGTTCTTGTCGATCGTGAAATCGTTCGGCTTGGCGGTGGTTTCAGTGATGAATTCGGTTTGTCAACTGAAGCGCAGGTGCGTGGTCTTGCCTGTCTGGGAAGATTTTCGGAAATAGTGCGGAGCTACGGAGTTGACAAGGTTCGGGCATCTGCAACAAGTGCGGTGCGGGATGCAGTTAATGGTCGCAAGTTCGTTGAAACAGCTTTTAAGGAAACCGGCATAGATCTGGTTGTCATTGACGGCGAAGAAGAGGCGCGCCTTACTCTGGCTGGTGTTTTGTCGGCGCTGGATTCAGAGCCGGAAACGTTGGTGGTACTTGATGTCGGTGGCGGGAGTAGTGAATTTACGGTTTCATCAGGTGGCAAGCCTGCTTTCATAAAAAGTATGCCGATCGGAGTCGTCAGACTTACAGAAGGTTTTGATACTGCTGCCAGGATGTGTGAGCGCGTAAATACGGTAATAAATCAGCTTGGGGATGATCTTGCCACTGCAGGAATTGTCTTTTCTGAAGAAGCTGAGCTTGTCGGTACGGCCGGAACCGCGACAACCCTTGCAGCAATACAGCTTGAGATGGTTGAGTACGACTACCGTGCGGTTAATAATTTTACGCTTAACCGAGATGATATTGGTACGATATTTGAGCGCCTTTCACTCCTTAGCCCATCGGATAGGCTGACAATAAAAGGGCTTGAAAAAGGTCGGGAAGACCTGATTATTGCCGGCCTGCTGATTATTACGTCAGTTATGGATAAATTTGGTTTTATGCGTTTGAAGGTGAGTGATTTTGGCTTGTTGGAAGGTTTGGCGCTTTCACATAATTGAAGTTGTCATAAATGGGAGGCAACATGTTAGGCAAAAGGAGTTGTGGCGTACTGTTGCACATTTCATCACTGCCGGGGTCAGGCGGTATCGGCTCGATGGGGAGCGATGCCCGTCGGTTTGTTGATCTTCTGGCTGAGATGGGTATGTCATACTGGCAGATACTGCCGCTGTCACCGCCAGCTTGTGGCAACTCTCCGTATTCAGCCTTTTCGGCGTTTGCGGGAAACCCTCTTTTGATTGATCTCGAGCAGATTGTCAGCGATGGCGATCTTCCGGAAATTATCTCTCAAGAGAGCTTTATACATACTGCTGTGGATTTTAATGCGGTTTCAAAAACAAAAATGAAGTTGCTGCAGGAAGCAGCCGTACGATTTTTGGCAAACGAAGCTTCCCCGCACAAGAATAAGTTCTGGGAATTTTGCAATACGACTCCGTGGTTACATAACTATGCGCTTTTTATGGCGTTGAAGCAGCGATATAAAGGTAAATCATGGGATAAATGGCCCGCTGGAGCGGCGCTTCTTACTGCGGAAAAATATGAAAAATTTTCTGTTGAACTTGGCTCGGAAATAGGCATCCAAAAATATATTCAGTGGCAATTTTTCAGGCAGTGGCGACAGTTGAGGGATTACGCCTCCGGCAGAGAGATCAAGATTGTCGGCGACATCCCGATTTTTGTCGGTTACGATTCTGCTGATGTCTGGAGTCATCGTGAACTATTCCTGCTTGACTCAAAAGGGAAACCGACCGTCGTTGCCGGCGTCCCCCCCGATTATTTCAGCGTAACCGGGCAATTATGGGGTAATCCCTTGTATGACTGGGATGAAATTGGGCGTCAGAAGTATGCCTGGTGGATTGAACGCTTTCGCTGGATGTTCGAGCTTTATGATGTTGTGCGTGTCGATCATTTCCGTGGCTTTGAGGCCGCCTGGCATGTCCCGGCCAAAGAAAAAACGGCGGTACATGGCTCATGGATTTCGGCACCCGGAACACTTCTCTTTGATGCCGTTTTTTCCGCACTTGGCAAGCTGCCGATTATTGCTGAAGATCTTGGTGTTATCACGCCGGAAGTTGTAGCACTACGGGATCGTTACAATTTTCCAGGTATGAAGATAATGCAGTTTGCCTTTGATTCCGGCTCGTCAAACGGCTATTTGCCACATAACCATCTGAATAATTGTATCGTCTATACTGGAACCCACGATAATGATACCCTTGCCGGCTGGTATAATTCTTTATCAGAGAGTCAACGCAGACGAGTAGATTTTTATGTCGGTAATCATGGCAAAGAGTCGCTTGCCTCTCTTCTGCGCACTGTTTTTATGTCCGTAGCCGATACAGCCATTGTCCCCCTTCAGGATCTGATCGGATTGGGAGCCGAGTCGCGCATGAACGTACCTGGCGTCGCCTTCGGGAATTGGGGGTGGCGTTTTGACTGGAGCATGATTCATGGAGAAGTTGCCAGGCGTGTACGGGATCAGTTGGAATGTTACGGCAGGTGTGAACCAAAACAGCGCTGAAACTATCAGAGAGGAAAATATGCCAACAGTTCTAATGCCGCTTGCAAATGGTTTTGAGGAAATTGAAGCAATCACGGTGGTGGATATACTTCGTAGAGCCGGCATCAAGGTTGTAATTGCAGGCCTTCTGCATGGTCCGATTACGGGAGCCCACGCAATAGTAGTTGTTCCTGACACAACTATTGATGCTGTCAATCCGGACTCATTCGACATGATCGTCCTCCCGGGTGGCCAGCCTGGAACGGACAATCTCAATGCCGACCCGCGTGTTCATGCTCTTTTAAAAGAGTTTGCCACTAATAACAAACTTATCGGAGCAATTTGTGCGGCACCGATTGTGCTCGCCGCAGCCGGGGTGCTGAACGGAAAAAATGCAACCTGCTATCCCGCGTACATCGACCGGTTGAATGGCGGGATCTATGAAGATAAAGCCGTTGTCAGTGACAACGGCTTTATTACAAGCCAAGGGGTAGGAACTGCCATAGAATTTGGACTTGCTCTAGTCGCGCGCCTGACCGATCAGGCAACTTCGGATGGCATTGCCAAAGCGATGCTTGTTCAGGACAGACCCTAAAGGTTTTCAAAACCTTTAGGGTCTATAAAATGTCATCTTGAAAGCGATTCTGCGATAGAAGATACAGAGTCACAGGTATATCAAATCAATTCCGACGATCTCCCCTTCTGTCAGCACCGGTTCTTTCCGTCATAACCCGTTCTTCATAAAGTACTTCAATCTTGCGACGATGACCAAGTTCGACATCGGCAAAAGTCATAAGAACTTTTTGCAGTCTTGGATCGTCAGTCATACCGGCAGCCGTTTTGTAGAGCTGATATGCGTTGTCCTCCGTTTTAAGGGCATACGCCAGAATTTCGCTATAGGACAGGTTTTCTCGAAAGGGAACATCAGCCATGTACTTGGCAATACTCGATTCGGGAAGTTTACACAGTTTGTGGTTCTCAGCTTTTTCTTCATCAATTTTTGAGAACACATCCTTGTGGGTGGCTTCCTCAGCGGCAAGTTCCTCAAACATTTTTCGCGAAGCGATACTGGTTGACAACTCTGCAGCCCTTTTGTAAAGCCTGTAAGCAACATCTTCGCGCTCAACAGCAAACGTAATTACTTCCTCGATTGTTACAAATTTCATTTCAGCAAAACCTCCGGGAGAAATAGGAACTACTTATAAATTATAATCGAAAGCTTTTCAAGCAACATCATGATGTGGCAGCTATGCTAGTTCGTTACATAATCGAAGTCAAGCCGCGATTTGTATACCGTACGCTCTAAACTGATCGATATTTCATGCCGTTTATTTGTTTTTGCAGGACAATACAGTTTACTTGTGGTATATGCAATTGTGAATATATCGATTTGATACGGTCTCGGAGAACTTATATCTTTCTGGTTTACGGTAAATCACAAGCCCTTTTGAATAATCAGAGGATTCGAAATGAATAAAAAAAACGACGTACAACTGTTTGAGATCGGGAAACTGGTGGTTGAGTTATCGATGATCGGAGGCACCGACAGCAATCTTGATGCCTTGCTGGAGCGTATGATTACGGTGCTGGAAAAGCTGCCTCAACTCCGTCTGCAGCATAGAGGTGCCATATATATGTACAGCCCTCGCAACTTTCCTGTGAGAGTGGCACAGTACGGACTAAAACTGAACCTGCTGCAGGAAGAGGAGGACGATCCGCTGCATGGATACCAGACTCCGTTCTGCAAGGAGTGCATCTCGATCCGCCATTCATCGCCTGCAGGTTGTCACAATCTCCTGATCCTGCCTCTTCAGAACGGTTTAACCAACCTCGGGCAGGTTGTGCTTTTTGCCGATCCGAAGTGGACTCCGATTCGCTCTGAGTTTGAGTTCATGACTGATCTCTCCCGTGCATTGTCAGATATCATAAACCGTTTTATGCTTGGTGAGGTTTTAAGGATGAGGGAGGTCGAACTTGAAGAGTCGCGGGCCGACGCGATCAGGCGACTTGGCACTGCATCCGAATATCGCGACAGTGACACCGGCATGCATATCATGCGTATGACCGCCATATCAGTAGTTATCGGCAAGGCGCTTGGTCTGTCACTGGAAGAGCGTGAATTACTCTCGATCACGGCACCGATGCACGATGTAGGTAAAATCGGGGTCGCAGATGCCATAATGCTGAAGCCTGATCGACTGACACCTTCCGAATACGATGTCATGAAAAGCCATACCGAGATAGGGGGAAGTATTCTGTTAGGTAGTGATACTCTGGTCGCAACGGCACGGGAGATTGCGCTCTACCACCACGAAAACTGGGATGGAAGCGGCTATCCATCCGGTCTGAGCGGTGAGCAGATCCCTGTGCTCGCCCGCGTCTGTGCGATTGCCGATGTGTTCGACGCCCTGGTAACGGCACGTCCCTACAAGGAGGCCTGGCCATTGCAGCAGGCAATTGATTGGATCAAGGAACAGAGTGGCCTGAAATTCGACCCAGCCGTAGTAGTAGCATTTGATAACGCACTCCCTGAGATTCTTAGGATCAGAGAGCTGTACCGTGATGACGTTATTGATCCGCACCAGATTCTGCACCTCCCTGAAATCCCTAGCCGGGAAGTCCGCTGGATCAGTTGGGATGAAAATCTGAATGTCGGTATAGCCTCAATTGATGAACACCATCGCTACCTGTTTGATCTAACCAACGACATGATAAATGTAGTTGCAAACCGTTTGGGAGCCCGTGAATTGGGACGGGTTCTGAAGGGGTTGGGAGAATATGCTGTCATCCACTTCAGCGCTGAAGAAAAAATGATGGAGCATCTTGGTTATGAGGGTCTTGCATTGCAGCAGGTGATGCACCGGCATTTTCTCGAGAGGTTGCATGAGTTCAAGCGGGAGATCCATGAAAATCCGCTGGTTGCACAGCATGAAATTCTGATTTTTCTAAAAAAATGGCTTGTTGGACATATCAGAGATGAAGATTCAAAGCTCTTCGTTCTGGTTTAGCTGTTCCGACTCTTTTTTCAACTTCTCAAAACATAAATTTCCACCCAGCAAATCTGAAAGGAGACGACCGACATGGAAACAACTTTTTTTGCACCGGCCGGAAGAGCAGATGAGCATGCACTTTCTCAGCAGCACCAGGCAATATCAAATGCGGAATTCATAACATCTGTGCTCAATTCGGTTACCGACATGACGCTGGTTCTGAACGAACAGAGGCAGATAGTGGCCGCTAACAGACAGCTTCTTGATGCCTTCGGGGTTGCCGATCTATCGGCGCTGGTGGGTAAACGCCCTGGTGAAGCGGTCAGTTGTATTCACAACGGTGAAGGTCCTGACGGATGCGGTACATCTGAAACCTGTTCCGCCTGTGGAGCAGTATTGGCAATCCTCGCATGTCAGGAAACCGGCAAGCAGTCTGATGGTGAATGCCGGATCACCACAACTAATAACGGTGGAACGGCGCTGGATCTGGGAGTAAAGGCGACTCCCCTTGAAGTAGCCGGCGATACATATACGCTTTTCGCCATTAAGGATATCGGCCCGGATAAGCGAAGACAAGTGCTTGAACGCACATTTTTTCACGACATTTTAAACACCATCGGCGGCATCAGAGGGATCGCCGACATGTTGGCAGACGGTGATGAACTGGATCCGGAAACAGAAACCGAATATAAGGGGTTAATGGTTGATCTTTCGGATAATCTGGTCGAAGAGATCGATCAGCAGCGCAGACTGCTCGCAGCCGAGCTGGGAGTTTATGTTGCAGACATGAAGGATACTGAGCTTGGAGATATTCTAAAAGAAGTATGCAAGCTGTACGGTAATCATGTCCGTACACCTGACCGCACCGTTGTTCTTGAAAACGTTCCGAAGTGCATCCTTAAAACAGATCGGCCGACGCTGCGTCGCGTTGTCGGCAATATGGTTTTGAACGCGCTTGAAGCGGTGCCTGCCGGAGGAGTTGTCAGGGTTTCAATGGATATCAACAGTGATGAGGTCTGTATAAAGGTTAATAATCAGGGCGAAATACCAAAAGATGTTCAACTTAGGATGTTTAAACGCTCATTCAGCACCAAGGGCGCACCAGGTCGCGGCATAGGCACATACAGCATGAAGCTTTTCGGTGAACGATATCTTGGAGGAATAGTAGGCTTTCATTCCGAGAATGGAGAAACCACTTTTTTTATTAAACTGCCTTATAGCGGTTTGTAATTTTTTGGTCATTAGCTACAATATCTCTCATCTTTCATCTCAAGCAGAAAAATAATTATAGTGGAGCTTAAATATGGCAATTGCAATGAAGATCGCAAGTCAGATATCAAAATCATCCTGGATTCGCAAGATGTTTGAGGAGGGTGAACGTTTACGTCAGAAATTTGGTGCCGATAAAATTTATGATTTTACCCTTGGCAATCC
>CAYQMO010000044.1:15640-20267 GCA_964418315.1 uncultured Geobacter sp.
AACCATGGTGAAGAGGTCATCATTCTTGCGCCATATTTTGTCGAGTACAAGTTCTATATCGATAATCATGGTGGTGTGCCGGTTGAGGTCTGGACGAATCACGAAACATTTCAGCTCGATGTAGATGCCATAGAAAAGGCGATTACAGCAAAAACGCGCGCTATCATCATTTGTTCTCCCAATAACCCGACCGGAGTTATTTATTCGGCAGAAAGCCTGAAGCGTCTCGGTGGAATTTTGAAACATATTCATGAGCGTAACGGCCACCTGATATATGCCATTTCCGACGAACCGTACGCCCGCATTGCCTTTGATGGCAATCATGTGCCAAACATATTCCCGTTGATTGAAAGCTCTATTATCGTGACTTCTCACAGCAAAGACCTGGCGCTGCCCGGAGAACGGATCGGCTATCTGGCGGCAAACCCTCGCATGGCGACTGCCGGACAATTTATGGAGGGCGCCATCTTCAGCAATCGGGTTCTAGGCTTTGTCAATGCCCCGGCTCTGATGCAGCGACTGGTGGCCAAACTGCAGGACGAATCAGTCGATATAGCCGAATATCAGGCGAAGCGTGATCTGCTGGTATGTGAGTTGAGTAGTATGGGATTTAAAATTGTCAAACCGGACGGCGCTTTCTACATTTTTCCGAAATCACCGCTGGCAGATGATGTTGAATTCGTCAAGATGGCGCAGAAACACCACATACTGCTGGTGCCGGGGGCAGGTTTCGGGGCTCCGGGTTTCTTCAGGATTGCCTACTGCTTTGATATGAAGATGATCGAACGGAGCATTCCGGCGTGGCGTGCGCTTGCGAAAGAGGCTGGGTTGGTTGGAGGTTGAAGGTTGAAGGTTTAGGAGCTATTTACTGCGCTCCTCCGCATTTTTTCCAAGAAATTCTATAAAATCGATCGAACGGTTGACAAAGCGGAGATTGAAGCGGCTTTCGTAGAGTAACAGTGCCGACGCGATAAAAAGAAACAAGCCACCGCAGAGTGCGATAAGCGTCGGTACCCATGCCAGATCTTTACTGTCGTAGGCGACATTAACCGCTATGGCAAGGCTGGACGTCACAAAAAGCAGCGTTGCCGTATAGAGAGACAACATGGCTCTCTGAATAAGCATCGCCCTCCGTCTTTGTAAATCGATCTGTCCACGCAAATGTCGTATCCGCTCCTCAGGGTGGGAAATGCTACCTGTTATTACCGCTTCAATTTCCCCCTTCATTACGTTGACCCTGTCAAAAATGCGTCCCATGCGTGCAGATGTCGAAAGTATCAGCGTGCCACATGCCGATATCAGCACTGCAGGAGTGATCATAGAGGTCAATATTCGTGAACTGGCGAGAGCTTCCAGAAGCTCTTTTTCGTGAATGGCCATATTGTTAACAATCCTCTATTTCGAATCAGACTATAAGCTTCAACTCATCAATCAATCCTGCCAGCACATCGTACCCTTTTTGCCAGAATCCGCTGTCCTTAATGTCGATACCGGCAAGACGGGCGGTGTCGGCTGGTGAGAGTGCCCCACCCGATTCCAGCAGGGCGAGGTAGCCAGGCTTGAATGCGTCACCATCTTCACGATATTTCTGAAACAGCGCCAATACCAGCAGTTCGGCAAATGTGTAGGAGTAACAGTAAAATCTGCTATGGATGAAGTGGCTGATGTAGCTCCATCCCCATCGATAGGCGGGAATCATCTCGACACTATCGCCATAGAGCTTGCCGTTTTCTTCCAGCCATATTTCGGCGATGCGGTCGTTCGAGAGCAACCCACTGGTTCGCTCTTTGTGCAGGCGAAGCTCAAAACGCGTCAACACAGTCTGACGGAAAGTAGTGGCAATGATATCTTCAATTTTGGCGCAGAGCAGCGATCGGCGGACAATCGAATCCTGCTCATTATCCAGCAGTTTGCGGGTCAGCAGCATTTCACCGAACACTGACGCAGTCTCGGCAAGTGGTAGCGGGGCGTGGTAATTCAATGCGCTCTGCTTTTGAGAAATAACAAAGTGCAGACCGTGCCCCGCTTCATGGGCAATAGTGGCCAGGTCGCGCAGCGTTCCGGTAAAGTTCAGTAACAGGAACGGCGGCAGGTCAGGTGATATCCCCATCGCAAACGCCCCTCCGGATTTACCGACGCGCGGCATGACATCTACCCGTCGTTCAGAAAAGAACGCCTCAACGATAGCGCCAAAAGCAGGGTCATAGTTGCAGTAGGAATCAATTACGAGCGTTTTCGCCTCTTCAAAGTCGTACTTCCGTTCCGCTTCCGCCACCGGGGCATAGATATCGCAATTGCGCAGCTTGTCCATGTTAAGCATCCCGGCTTTAAGCCTGAAATACTCCTGCGCCAGGCCATAATTAGCTTCGGTTACGCACATCAGGTGCTCAACCGCTTCATCCGGAATTTCGTTGCCGATATTGGTCGGCTGGATCGGTGTCTGATAGTTGCGCAACTCCATCTCCTGACCATGATCAAGAGCCATGTTGTTAAAGACGGCGTTGTAGACGATGCCATGCTCGCCATGTCGCTCCAGAAACGTGGTCATTGCCCGGAAGCGGACATCAGGTGATGTGTGGTGCAGAAGTGACAGCAACTCTTCGCCGGTGAACTCCCGCTGTTTACCATCAAACTCCATCTGATAGACTAAAGACGCTGAAAGTTCATCGAACAGTTTGGTAAAAGCGCGTACACCGGTCAAATCCTTGCGTGTCAGGAGCCGTTCCTCATTCTCTTTAAGGGTGTGAGAGCGAAATTTACGAATGCCATCGAGAAAATGGAGATAGCCGGTCGCTTCGGGATAAGAACGGAACAATTCAAAGCGTTCATCATCCAGCGCCATAAGCTCAAGGTCAAAAAAGAGAAGCTGCTGGGAAAGTCTGCTTCCCAATTCGGAACAGCGCTGGGAAAGAGCCCGAAACTGTTCATTGCCAGAGTCAGCGGCAAAGAGCAGATGAGCGTAACAGAACGGTTTTGCCATTCTGGATTGAAGCGCCTCATATCCGCAAATCGCTGACAGAAGAGCCGGGTTGTCAAGAGCAGCAACCTTTTCGAAATAGCTGCTGCGAAAATCAGCCGCCAACTGTTCAAATGAGCCAAGATCGGCCTCCAATTCCGGCGAATCGGGGGCAGGATAAAGCAGGGCTGTGTTCCAGGTTAGATCAGATTGCTGCATGGGAGGTCTCCGATTGATTTGTTGATGTTAAACAGGTCATTGTCATCTCCAAATTATTCAAACTGCTTCTTGAACTCATTTATCACTCGCCGCAGGTCCGCAACTTCTTCATGCAACGAAGTCACATCCGCCTCCAGTTTTGCAATACGTTCGTTCTCCGCCATCACCCGCTGCCTGGCAGGCTCAGGGCGTGCTTCAGAGCTGCCTTCATTATTCACCGGAATTCCGGAAAATAGTT
Organism: uncultured Geobacter sp.; assembly: GCA_964418315.1. Classification (GTDB taxonomy): domain Bacteria; phylum Desulfobacterota; class Desulfuromonadia; order Geobacterales; family Pseudopelobacteraceae; genus JACRCG01. Next base: position 19,054 of record CAYQMO010000044.1, read on the forward strand.
GAGCATAGCGCCCCTCTTTCTGGCCCGGTTGACGCGGTATCAAGGTGATAAGAGGTGTTTCTCGCGCCATCAGCTCCTGCAGCACCTCTTCAACCGCTGCCAGATCACTAAACGGGTGCATCCGCTCTCCTCGTGTCCGCAACTCACCGACAGTCTGAGTACCACGCACCAGAAGTTCGCAGATGATTGCCTGTTCAGACGGCATCAAGCCGAATTTTTCTGCCATCAGATGACGATACTTAGGGACTCGTCCGCCATCAGCAGAAAGAACTGCCAACTGCTTGAAGCGCAGTGAATCCAATGCCCGCACGACTTCTTCCTCTACCAGATTCATGGCTGGATCACGGTTGGATTTCTGGTTACAGGCGTTGGTAAGCGAATTAAGGCTTAGAGGGTAATACTCAGGAGTAGTCAACTCTTTTTCAATCAGGCAGCCAAGTACGCGCAATTCAATGTCGTTAAGAATTATATCCATGATGAACCTCAGTGAAATGTCGGCATTTTTTCCTGGAACAGCACGTATGGGCGGACAATCAACATGGCGAACTTCTTCTGTTTATCCTCTTCCCATGCACGGATTTTTGCGTCGGAAGGTTTTCCGATCATGCCATACTCGACCAATCTCTGAATAATAGCGATATCGTCGCTGGCGACTTTATGGGCGGTATCGGCCAAATCAAGGGAATCATCAACCAGAATCAGTCCCCCACGATTCAAATGAGCGCGCAGGCTGCTCCAATCAGCTTCATCAATAGTAAGAGCCATTTCTTCTTTGCTTGGTAACATCAAAAACTCCTTCAGTTTCAAATCATTGGTCATATTCTGCCATTTGCAGCGCTGTTTTTATCATGAGGCACGGACAAAGTCCATGCCTTCGTGCCTGTTCTGACGGACAATAATTAGCTTCAAAGAGATTTGACAATATTTGTGCTTGACGATTGCCGCCGATATGGAGAGGATGTGACTGTAGATGAAATGTACACGAACAATTTCCGGAGTACGCAGGTGCAAGATAATATTGTCTTTAAATCGCTTTCCAAAAAACTGGCGCGTTTTTCAACTGCCACTGATCCTTGTTCAGGCGGTCGCACACCTGCAGCAGTCGCCATGATATTGCATCAGGATCTGCATGATATTGAAATACTGTTCATTCAGCGGTCGGCTCACGACATGGATCCGTGGTCGGGACATATCGCCTTCCCTGGTGGCAAAAT
>CAYQMO010000045.1:0-20208 GCA_964418315.1 uncultured Geobacter sp.
TGGTGAAAACCTGCTGGGAGCAATCCAGTCGATTCTGGATGCCTATGACCCGAACTATCGCTGCATTGCCGACCCGCACGAGCGACGCTTCAAGATCTACGACAAGAGACGCACCAGCAAAAAGACGTACACGCTCGGCACAGACCCGATTGACGGCTTCAGGCACAACAGGGACACATCTGTATCGTACAAAAGCGTCAGGATCAGGGGCTCGGCAAACATCAGGCCCTATCTGGCACACTGGAATATGGGGATCGACACCACTTACCCCAAGGGATTCAAGACCGGAAACCTGATCGAACAGTTCCAGTATGGCACAAAATCCAGCGACACAGCCAAGGCAAGCTGGAAGCTTGGCGACTTTGAGAATCAGGTGGTCGTCAAGGCCGATGAGAACGGTATCTACTGGCCATCTCCCGGCGAATACGTGCCGTGTGCCAGCCAGACACCGCCTTATGCCTGTAAGCCGACCGGCATGCCTCAGGCAGATGAAGTGGAGCTCAACGCCGCCGCGTTTTCCACACACCCGGAAACAGACATCGGCGGCACGCTGACATGGGCTCAGAATGAATGGGCACAGACATCCTCAGGCTCAACCGTTGCCCGTCAGGGCAGGCTTTCCATCCGTCGCGTCTTTCGGTGGAACGGCACGGAAACAGCCACCCTGAAAAAGGGTGATGTGATGTGGCAAGTTGAGGACCGATTTCTGGTGGTCGGCAACGACCCGTACCCCAATGTGATCCAGAAGTGCGACGGCACAAACTGCACATACGACAAGATCAGATTCAAGCTGGACAGGCCGCACGGCATTGCACCAAGCGATGTGACCCCACCATCGGATATTACAGCCACACCTTCAAACTACAAGGAAGAGTGGTCGTTTGAGCTGACAGGGTACAACCCTTCAGGTGCCGTTGTCTGGCGACGATACAAAGTCAATTTCGGCACAAACACACAGGCATCAAATGCCTATGGCGTTACCAGAAAGATCATGAAGAGCTTTCCTGAGCCCGTGCCTTGGCGAAGTGCCGACGGCTCATCGGTTGTCATGGTCTCAAGCCCGCAGGCGGCAATCGTCTGGTCAAAGACATACGCCAAGCCGTTCAATGAATGGCCGATCAACTTCTATATCGACCGCGAGAACAACCAGATCATCTTCACGCCACCGGTTGTCAGGGTTTTTGGCACACGGTCCAAGCTGGAGACGGGCGGGTTCAATAACACAATCACGCCACCGTGGGGCACCTATAATTCAAGCACTGGCACCACAAACCAGACGATTGATGGCGTGCCTTATGACATCAGAGTGCTTCTGCCGGTTGCCGATGGCATCCTTTCCACGGTCTATCCGCCTACAACGGCCAACCTCACGGACAACAGGCCGGATGGCAAGCCGTATTACGGCACAGCGGCCCGCTACGAGGGCGTTACGAAGATTCTTGAGGTTTCCATGCCTCAGTGGGTGAAATCGTCAGACGGGGCAAATATGGACGCCTACGCCCAACAGCTTTACGAGTCAGTTAAAGACACCATTGTTCACGGCGAGTTTCAGTACATCCGGGAGATTGATCCGTTTGTCGAGTCGTGGCATCCCTACTGGTTACAGTCGCAGTCGTTTACCGGTACGGACGGGCAGCCGCACAACAGGCCGCTGTTGCCTTCGGTTTCCGTTGCGATGGCAGACACAACCGTATGCGACACCGGCATTGGCGTGCTTTCGGAGGACGAGCTGCTTTTGACTGCTGTTGAGCTTCGGTTCAATGAGGGTGTTGGCGGCAAGTCAATGACAACGGTGATGCAGTACAGCAACCAGAAAGCCCCGTGGGTTTCGCCCCAGATGGGCTTTGACTTTTACAGGCAGTCGATCACAGCCGACTCAATGGAAGGCTGGATTGACATGCAGAGAAATGCGAGCCCGATTCTATGATTGACGAGTCACGGGTGATTGAAGTTGAAAGGCGGCTCAATGAGCTGCTTGACAGAGTTTCAACGCTTGAGAAGGTGGCCGCCATGCTGATAGACAAGCTCAACTCTATCGCTGCAATGCTCAACAGTCCGGCAAAACGATGAACGAAACAAGATGGATTGAGATTGAACGCAGGCTGAGGTCGGCCGAGTTGAGAACAGGCGACATCGACGCCATTCTGAAATCGATTTATGACAGAGCCATGCAGCTCTCGACATTTATTCTGCCAAACATTGATGAAACCGTAACGCCAGTCTATCCGCCCGGATCGTGCTACGACACGTCTGTCAGTGTTCTCTGGTACAACTCACCCACAGTCAGCCGGGAAATCCCGCTTGCCAGCACAGACGCAAACTGCTCAAACTCCACTTGGATCGGTGTTGCACCCGGGGCAAGTGGCTGGCCTGATGTGCTGGATAGCTGGCGGCAGTACATTAGTTACAATGGCACCACCACAACGCTCGATAGCAAGGATGTTATTTGCTCGGGTGGATCATCATATCTCACTACAACGCCCGGATTCACACCGCCCTCGTATCTGATTTTGCCAACAATCAATGTGGACAATCCTGCAACGATATGGTGGAACCTCTCGATCCACCAGTCAGTTCCGGCTGTCCATGACGCCAGAAGCGATATTGTGGCGTGGTATTATGCCAATGGCAACAGCCCGACAAACCCCTGTTTTATTTCCGGCACCAGCAACATCACAGTGACTTACGGCAACACGTCGGCCAACCAGACATACACCTATGGCAACAGCGTTCTGGGTGTCTGTCAGATCATTGGCCCGGAGACCGGCAACGTCACCATCACCTACAACAAAAACAGTCCGGCCAATCTGAATCAGAATTATCTGGGCAAGTTCCGCCTCACACTGATGGATTATGTGGTCTATAACGGCACAAGCGGCCCTGATCCGGCTGGTGCCGCCACCAATGCCAACGGCCTGCTTGCCGGTGTCAAAGGGCTTCAGGTCATCATGGGCCAGAACGGGACAACCTGCGACATCGACAAAAGCATTCGTTTTGTGCCGTCAAACTGGAACGGTACAGTCACCTCTTACGGCAATAACGACTACAAGTATGCACAGTTCACCCCAAGTGCCAATTGGGCTTCCAGTGCCAATCTCACACTGGGCCGCAGGATTGGCTCAATTGGCATGGTCAAGTGGTCGTCGTGCGATGCCAACGCTACGATCTTTGAGAGTTTGCCTACTGACATTAAATGGAAAGGCCCGGGCAGCGTCTCGCCTTGGAGCTTAAACAGGGAATGGAACGGCAGTTTCCCGTTTGAGGACATTTCATTTCCGCCATCGTCAACACACACGCTTGCCAACGCTCCTGTCAGCGGTTTTGATTACATGTCTGAAGAGTGGTGGACAAGCAATATTACCATAGGATGGCGAACTGTATATGCAAGCTATGCCGGAAGTTACAGCTATGTCCCTGTGAGCCTGAAATGGAAAGTTGAAGGCCCGATATAGTGACACATTGTATAGAGATTTTACTTTTGCTATATTTGTCCGCGTGACAGAGCCTATTAACCCAAGCCGTGCATACAACGGAGAAATAATGAGTAAAGCGTTTCAGGAATATAAGCCGTGGAAGTCAGTGAACCCTCAGTTTAATCCTGTTTTACAGCAGGTTCGTGATGACGACGACTCGCTCTACACAGAGCAGATAGCCGAGCCCTACTACGGCACCATCTATGAATCAACGATGCTGCTTAATGCAATATCAGGATTGATTCTGGCAATCAAGGACATACCCAGCCAAATGGAAAATGTGCAAAAGCTGGCAAACTTCGCCACTGAAAGCATAGTTGGCAAAACAGAAACAATTGACGAAAAGACACCAGAAACAGTTGACCTGTCTCCAGTGATCTGATAGAATTAAATAGTCGCAAAGGTTAGTCTCGGAGCGACAATCATAGCGTGTGGTCTGGATCAACCTTAACAAGTCTGCAACCCTTGTTATGCAGACCACAAGCCATAAACCTACCAAACTGCCGTGCGGTAGGTTTTTTTGTTGACTTTGTTACGCCCCCTCCCATAATATGACACCACACACCAGAAGGTGTTTGATCTCGGGTTTCAGAATTGGCGTCAGCCACCGGTTGCAGTCGAGTGCGTATCTACCGGACCCCAAAACGGACGCTCGTTAAAGATACTTGCCGGATTCACAGGTCTCCGGTCTGCGAAGGAATTGATCGAAAAAGGGTTCTCCACAGCGAGTTTTTCCGGGCAACGGGCAGGTAGTTGATCCTGCAAGCACGGCAACGTCCCGGTCCCAAACTGATACTGATCACTCAGTAAAAAACCCTCCCATAAGATCAATTTCACCAGCAGTTCAATGAAGCAGTCCTGAAACCACCAGCCCTCGCCAACCCTCTTAATATCAGTAGGGATGGCCGTGCTGTACGCAGAATAGACCTCTCTCGCCTTTTTTCAAATTATTTTAGATATGGCAGTTGACACCAAACAGACATTTTGTAGAATAGTGTCAGAAAAGGGGGTGTCAGATTAACAGGAAGATCATTTGCCGGACTCCTGATGAGATTGTGCTCAAGCTCAAGAGCCTAGTAGGGCTTTTTACTGTCAACAAAATTTATGGTCAGGATGACCGCCTGTTGACTCAGGAGAAGATGGTATCGATTGCGATTGAGCATTTACACGAGCAGGTGAAGGGTGAGGCGATAGACCGAAGCTCGATGAAAGCGATTGCGGATCGGGTCAACGGGTTTTATGCCGATAGTGCCGAGAGCGTGAAACAGCCAACACGGGATGCGTTTCGATGAGTTACGGAGATTCAACTTGGAATTACGGAAAATACAAAGGGACGCCCATTCAGGAGGTTCCAACCGATTATTTGAGCTGGGCTGCGGCCAACATGGAGTTGCGGACGGCCAAGACGGCGGCAGCTAAAGAGCTGACACGACGGAATCAGGACGTTCCCGAGCCAAAGATCAAGAACGAGCGGGAGAAAACGGCGGATCAGGTTCAGTATGAGATCAGAAAGGTTCATGCCGTAATGGGCGAAATCACTGCCGGTCTCAACAGGCTTCTGATCCACGCAGGGCTTCCGCCTGTATCGATTGACCCAAAGCCGGGACGAATCAGCAGGCCGAGGCCCGAAGCCAACTATGAGCCCGCCCCGGGTTACATCGAGGGCGAAGAGATCGGTACGGAAGATACACCGTTTTAAGACAACTGAGGTCGGGTTGGGCAAGGTGCGGTATGGCGTGGCCGGGCATGGTCTGGTGAGGTGAGGTAAGGTGCTGCCGCCAGCCTGAAACTACGGCTGGTGGTGGTTTCCTAAGGTGTGGTTGGGTCGGGTGAGGTGAGGCATGGCAGGGCGGGGTGTGGTTCGGTTCGGTGCGGCGGGGCTGGGCAAGGTGAGGGCTCCGGTGGCAAATGTTGCTGCCGGGCATTTTCAGAACTCGGCGATCTCCAAGAATGAGAAGCCGACTAATAAGAGTTGCATGAATGTCAGATGTGTCCGTTAAAGTGAAGATTACCGGGGTAAGGCCGCTATTGATGCACTCGTCGCGGGCGGCAAACCCGCTGAGCCAAGAGGCAAAAGCGTCAAAGGCGATCAGCTCCAAGCGGTCAAAGGTCGATTCAGACCACGAACGACTGGCAGAGCTTGACTGGCGAAACAGTTTCTATCACGACGCCAGCTTCAGGCCGGTTATTACAGCCGATTGCCTACAGGGACCTTTCATCGAAGCAGCAAAGAAGCTGAAGCTGAAAAAAACAGCCCAGTCGGGGATTATCGTCACCGATGACACGCCGCTGATCCACGATCATCCGGCAGGGCCAAAGGCAACAATTGAGGACTTCTGGAAAACTGGCGGCAAATACATCGACGCCCGTGGTGTGCGAGTTCAGACATCTCGAGTCATTCGCTATAGGCCACGGTTCGACGTTTGGGCGGCTGAGTTTCAGGCCGATCTTTATGACCTCGACGCCAGCGTGTTTGCACAAATCTGCCAGATTGGAGGCAGGTCAATCGGTCTTTGCGATTACCGCCCACGCTTCGGCCTGTTTGAAGTATCGAGCTTTGAGGTGCTTTCATGAAAATCTACTTTGAGCAAGATTTCATTGACAGACTCTCCAAAGGCGATTGCATACCGCCAAGTGAAGTTGCAAGACTTGCGGGAATTACCGAGACCGATCAGGATTCAGTGAACTTTGCCGCCCTGAAAGTGGCTGGCCTGCTGGAAAAAGTTCTCTGGAAGAACGGCAAGCATTGGAGCCTGCGAGTTGTCAACGGCTCAGTTTATGTCCTGTCAGACGCCGAATCGGTTGAGTTTCAAGCCAAACGGTTTCGCACAGGTGTAAAGAAGATTCGTCGAAGCAAAAAGCATGTGGAGCGTGTGGACGTTTCACAGCTTGGCGAGATTGAAAAGCGGCGGCATGAGATCGAGTCACGCAAGATCAGCGTGTCGCTTGATTCCCTGCAACGGTCGCTCCGTGATGTGAATAAGGCGACACGGCCAACCCAGTCAGAACGGGTTTCTCCGCCGCCGCCAATAAAGCCTGCTGAATTCTTCGGTCGCCAAAGTGGCCGATGAGATAGCGGCTCTGTCGCGATTGGATGAGCCCGCCTGTTTTGTTGATCAGGTCGCTTAAGAGGCTTGCTGGGTTCGAGTCCCAGCCGCGACAATCAGCATGGTTTTACAACTGAACCATGCTGGCCTCTGAGTCCGTTCATTCACATGGATTGGCGAAGAGATAATCCTGAGGCTGGGTGGCTCGTTGCTGCCCAGCATTCTTTCAACCATTACGAGAGTAAGCATGCACGCAAAGATCATCAAGAACGCAATCGACGAATGCAACCGTTTTTCCAAGCTGGCCAACGACATTCTGGAGAGCGGTGAAGTCACACCGGCAGACGAGGATGTCTTGAAGCGATTCTCGTTGGACGCCATGAGGTCGCTGCGTCGCGTGCGTGGTGAATCAGAGAACCAAGAGGCTTCTGAGACAAACTGACACCAGACACCACATGCCACGATACGAAACACTTCAGGATGTTTGCAGGGAAGCAATGGTCGCAGGATGGCTCGGCCAATTCCTTTGTGCCGTGCCGGTGAAAACAGGGGCGTTTTCGCCGCACGACTACCTTCTGCAAAAGGACGGCAAAACGTCTCATGTCATTGAGATCAAGTGCCGTTCCGGGGTCAGAAAGTACAAAGATTACATGGTTTCGGCGGAAAAGTGGCACAACCTCATCGCAGCAGGGTTGGAACACAAATGCCCAGCCCTGCTTGTTCTTTACGACGAAACTGACAGCCGGATCTATGCCGTTAAGGCGGCCAGTGCAAACGTGAGCCACTTGAGCATTATCGGCAGAAACGACCGGCCCGAGCAGCCACCCGAGCCCTCGGTCGTTATCGAGTGGGGAAAGTTCAAGTCCATAGCGATCATCAAAAGAAAGGTAAGCAATGTCGGGTGACATCAAAGAGATTGTTCGGAAACTGGGTCGGTTTGACTCGATCATGGAAGCCTACAAGTCGGCCGACATCGAAAAACTGAAGGCCGCCGTTGACCAGAACATCACAACGCTCGAAACAATCGTAATCAACGCCAAAGGCGTCATTGAGCGATACCAGCCAACAATCGATCTGCTGACGCTTTTGACTAACCAGATTGAAGCGGCAAAAGTTGCCGAAAAAGCAGAGTAACTGATGATTGACTGGTCGGAAATCAAAGCGACTGTGATCAAGATTGTCAAACTGCACGCAGAGTACAGACATCTTGACGATTACATGCAGAAGCCGAGCCCCGGCCAATGGAAGATGGCACATAGCAAAATGCTGAAGGAAGAGGACCAGAGGTGGGTCTGGCGGGGCAAAAGGCGAGTTGTTGACGAGAACGGGGCACCGGTCGCTGAATGGTCAGACCCACCAGTGGCTGAGCTCATCGCAATCATGTCGCCTTGCGTGGTGCTTGCAATGGTCAGAACCATTGAGCAGATGGCGTCGATCATCGCAGCCTACAGAAACAGCGGCAGGATCGTCAACGCTCACACGGAAGAGAGCGTACGAGTCTCCATACTGGAGCACAACAGGCGAATCACTGAGAAGTTTGTCGCCGAACAAGTACGACTATTCGCAGAAGATTCGGTGGTGGCGAACAGATATGCGGAAAAGCTTGGGAAAAACCACGAAGAAATCAGGCAGGAGCTTCTCAAAAAGGCACACCTCAGTCCTTCCGATCCAGTTTGGCTTCTGACGAAGGAAGAGATGGAAGAGAGAGGTTTCTTCAAAAACAGTAGGAGAAAGCGAGCTGAAAATGCAAAAGCCCGAAGGCAAGTGGATCATCGGGATCGATCCCGGTTTAGACGGGGGGATAGCAGCATACGACGGCCTGAACCTGATATTTCACCAGCGGATGCCGGTCATAAAGAACGGAACCAAGAGAGTGCTGAATATCGGTCGGATAGTGGAAACACTGAACCAGCCGGAGATTCAGGCGATTGTGCTTGAGAAAGTCCATTCCATGCCCAAGCAGGGCGTGGCCAGCACGTTCAAGTTTGGCGAGAACTATGGCGTGATCAAAGGCGTGTCGGCAGGCATTGGCAAGATGTTGGTCGAAGTCACGCCGCAGGAGTGGAAGAAGAGCGTGATCAGGGGCGTCGATCTGGCCCTTGGTAAGAAAATGTCGGTCGCATTCTGCTGCAACATGTTTTCCAAGGAAAACCTGACCGATGGCGAGGCGGACGCCGCCTGCATGGCCGTGTGGGGCTGGAAGTTCCTAGCGTTTTAACTTGGCCTTTTCAGCCGACGACAACATGTGTTCCGGGTCTTGCTGCATCTTGGCATAGACCCGTGAAATCATGGTCAGATCAGAATGCCCGACGAGATGAGATAGCGTGACGGTATCCACGCCATTTTTCAACGCCTCGGTGATATAGCCCTTTCTGATCGACCCGAGGTGATACCGCTTCCCTGTTGCTTTTTTGATTCGATAAAACTGACTGTTGACGTTGCATCTATTCCATGGCGTGCCTTTTTGTGTGACGAAGATGTGACCATCTTTTCGTTGACCGATTGACTGTTCCACCAGACTCACGGCACGGTCAGTCAAATAAACAATCCTGATGGCCTTTTTCCCTTTAGACTCGCTTCGTGGCAGCACGATCCGGTTAAACTCCGGCTCAAAGTGCCTGACCTCAAAACAGAAGATTTCCTGCGGCCTCACGCCGGTTTCCCAAGAGAACTCAAGCATCATCCTGAAGTTGAGGCACTTGACCTGCGACAGGAGGGCGGCGAACTCGCTTGGCGTGATGGCATCTTCCCGGCTGATCTGGGCAGGCTTGCGGAAGTGCTCAATCGGGGAACGGCCAATAAACCCCTGTCGCACGGCCCACGAGAACATGGCACAGATTGCCCGGGCAAGATTATGCCTGCTGTTCTGTCCGAGCTGTTTAGTGGAGTCAATGATATGGGTGAGGTGGTAGGGCTTAAACTCGCGGCATGCGGTTGCATTCAGAACGGGCATGGCGATGTTCAGAAAATACGCATACCACTCATGCGTCCTGACGGCCCTGTTTGACTTGACCCAGTTGAGGAACCGGTGAGCGATCTCTGCACAACTCTGCACATCAACCGGCTCATGCGAGGCGATGATCTGGTAATACTTGGCAAACGCCTCAGAACGCTCTCGTGCAAGCCTGATCTGCTTGTCGCCGATCTGCACGTACCAGCATTTTGTTTGCTTGCGATAAAACGGTTTCGGCTTACGAGCCATGGGTATGCCCCAAAACTCTGCACAAGCCCGAAAAAAATTGCTGTAACTAGTCGGGGCGAAAGGATTTGAACCTCCGACTTCCTGCTCCCAAAGCAGGCCAAAAGGTGGGCTAAACCCTTTCGCAGCAGATTTTTACGAAAATCAGTCCATGTACGGTTCGACCATTTTTCTGCGATCTTCTTCGCTCAGTTTGAAGAACTCATGCACGAGGACGTGGAACAATACCTGAGCCTTGGGCTTCCTGCCTTGGCAAAGGTAGCCAGAGTTCCGCAGCCAATCGGTCGCTTCGTTGAAGTAATACTCTGTGCTGGGCTGCATACGCACATACATGCGTGGGCTTTCGATATCAAGCGTGCTTGGCATCTCGCCCAGCGGAAACTTTGGTTTGACCTCGACAGGCTGCGGCAACGTAATTGCAGCCCCAGTCTGAGCGGCAAATTTTCTCATGAGTTCTAAAAGTTGAGCTTGCTCTTCAGGTGTCATGCCCATGTCCTCAGAAATTTTGTTTGTCACAACTTAATTATGCAACAAAAGTTACAAATAAGTCAACTGCCATAAATCTTACAGTAGGGTTGACAGGTCTGGTTGTGACGGATAGACTTCTGGTGTCTGTTGTCAATGCGACAAACTTTAGGAACCGATAGGAGTGAGTGCGATGAGTGCGAATCTTCCAGATAAATCCATTAAATACAATTCGCTCGGCGAGATCTCGCAGGTTGCCAACTGGGCGGTTAAATCCGGCCTGTTTGGTGTCAGGTCTGCGGATGAGGCTGCCGTAAAAATCTTGTATGGCGTCGAAATGGGCCTGCCCACGTTTCAGGCGTTGACTTCGCTCAACCTGATTCAGGGCAAAGTCACCATGGCCGCGAATCTGATGGCGTCGCTGATCAAGCGGAGTGGTCGTTACAACTATGTGATTCGTGCTTGGGATGAAACCCAGTGCGTGATTGATTTCAGCGATAACGGCCAAGCAGCCGGATCATCGTCGTTTACAATGGTGGACGCCAAGAAAGCTGGTCTGGTCAGGGGTGGAGGCGGCTGGGATAAGTATCCGAAAGCGATGCTTTTTGCCCGGGCGATCTCGCAGGGGGCAAGAGCCTACTGTGCAGACGTTTTCTGCGGCCCAGTTTATGACCCGGAAGAATTGACCCCAGACACCAGAAATGGCGATGTCAAGCCTGAGGTTGTCAGTGTGCCGGTGGCTGAGGCACCCACGCCTGAGCTGTCACGTTTTGCGGTTCTGCCTGCCCCAGTGGAGAAGCAGGTGCATCCACTGAAGATTGAGCTGTCGAGCTACTTTGGGTCTGACAAGCAGGCCATCAAGAACGCGGTGGTGAAGATCTATGAAGTGGCAGCCCGTAACGGGTTTGTGGATGGATCGACGGTTGACGAGAAGGTTATGTATGCGGAGCTTGTCGGGGTCATTGATCGTGGCAAGCTGAGCATAGAGGATGTCCGCCTGATCATCAGCAGCGACGACGCTATCGTTGTCGAGGAAGTGGAGGAAGACGATGCCGCTGACAGTGGGGCTGAGTAAGAAAGAGTACATCGACCTGAAGCGTAATGGCGAAACGATTCGCCTTACGTTTAACAAGTTTTCCAAGAATAGTCCGAGTCTGACAATCGAATGTGACGGGGGGTGGTCGATTGAACGCATTAGTGGACGAAGAGGAACGGATCGAGGATTTTCTAAGGAAAGCAATGCCGGTCTTGGGCTTTCGCGTGTTCGTCAACTTGCGAACCGAAGAGGGAAGACTGCTCACAAGGACGTTCCACCACGGGATAAGAAAAGCCCGCCCAAGCCTGACAGAAAGCGAGGCGATGGAGATCGTCTATGACTTGGCCACTTCTGGCGAAAGCTATGCGTGGCCGGACAAGTTTGCGAGAGGCTTTTTTACAGCTCTCAGGTCGAAGGTTGGTATGCCTGTAGGAGCGGCTGCCGTTAAGCCGCTTCAAGATTTCACGGACTCGAAATCTTGCGAGGTGTGCGATGGACAAGGGATTGCGATACTGCCGAAAATGTATGGGCCGGGATCGGCGGCCTGCGTCTGCAAGAAAGGAAGATTTTACTTTTCTTGCTGGATCAAAGATAATCCGAGAATTGTGGATCTTGAGCTCTACCCTCATGTTGTTGAGCACATCATCAGGGAACAGCAGCCTGCCAAGTCTCTTCCGGCTGGAACGCCCGCAGAGCTCATCAGGTATTTCAAAACACGACTGGGGAGAAGTGATGAAAGACCAGACACTTTTTTGGGAGATAGCCAGACAAAAGGCGTTGGAGTGGAAAATCAACATCGACGGCATGCCTCATAGTGACGAGGCGTATCATGTGAAAAACCATGCCGTGCGTGATTATTGTTCTGCCTGTGGTGTTGATGATCTTTCTCACTCGGAACACATGAGGATGTGCGAGCTCGCCGCCGAGGTGATCGTCAACTTTTCACCATTCAAAGACAAGCTGCCTTCGGCGGAGGAGCTTGGCAACTTTTTCAAGGCGATAGAGTTTGAATCTCACTAAAGCTGAAGTCATCTGCGATTCTGTCAACCCGCTGGGCAACCGGCTGATCACGCTTGAGCTGGTTTATCCGAGGATTGTGCACGCAGAGGTCATGAGTTATTGCAGCTTTGCCAGAAACGCCAACAGTAGCCGGGCCATGACGCCCGGCTCTGTCATTCAACAGGTGAGGGACGAGGGCTTCGTGCCTGAAGTCTGGCGTAAGGCAGATGTCAGGGGGATGATTCCCAAAGGCAAGCTCGACCCGCTGGAAGCAGCCAAAGCAGAGACAATCTGGCGGGAAGCACTGGCTGACGCTACGAAGCACGCCAAGCGGCTTGACGACCTGAAGGTGGCCCGTGAGCTCACCAACCGGATACTTGAGCCTTTTGCGTGGATAAAAACGCTGGTGACGGCTTCTTGGCCGAATCTGGCCAACTTCCTGCATCAGCGTATCTCCAGAGAGGCACAGCAGGAGATCAGGGTGCTGGCGGAAGCGGTCGGCAATGCGATTCACATGAGCAAGCCGGTGGAGCTTGGCAAGTCGGGCTGGCACATACCTTACACGAAGAGTGACGAGATTGACGACAAGAAGCGGCTGATGTTGTCAGTGGCCCGTTGTGCCAGAATCAGCTATCGCACGCCACGGTCGATCAACTGGAGTGAAAAGCAGGTAGAGGACGCCGATATTCAGCTTGCGATGCGGCTGCAAAGAGACGCCCATTGGTCGCCGTTTGAGCATCAGGCGTTGAGCTGGATACCCGCCGAGTATCGGAACGATCACGACGAGGCGGTTCCCTACAAGCTGCGGGGCAAGTTTCAGGATGGCTGGGTGCAGTACAGAAAGACAATATCCGGCGAGTGCTTTACCGATTACAATCTGAACCGGTTTGGCAACGTCAGACAGGCCAAAGAGCAGCCACAAAACGATAGGAGCAGTGTTACATGGGCATCGTTTTCAACGGAGTTGTCGAAGTTTCTGGAGAAAACATTGAATACACCGGAACCCTGATCAACTTCTTTTACAGCCGCAAAGAGTTTGGTGTCAAAGCAGCCGAACGTCTGGTCATTGACTGTATTGAAAAAGACACCGCTTCCATGACGGAAGTAAATCAGTGGGTGATAATCTATGAGGATGGCCGCCGCAAAACGCACACGGTCGTTTTCTACTGCATCCGTAACGAATATTCAGAAACGCCTGACTTTATAATCATCACCATACCCACGAAAAGCTGGGAGTCGGGCAATGATATTTCTGCTGCCCTGAACTGTAACAATGGGTCTGGCGAAGAAAACACTTACTGGCAGAATCCTGAGCTGAACTGACACCAGATCGGTAAAATAAATTAGAAAAATTTTTGTTTTGGTGTATTGACACCATATAGCAGTTGCCATATATTTCTATTACACGGCAGAAATGACTTGCCGGAAATTTTCCCCGATAGGAGATGACTGATGGGTACAGCAAATCTGATGGTTCATGCTGGTGGCCGTTATGTTGAGCGTGACGAGCTTTTGATGGTGCCCTGCCCTGAGCCGACCCGGACGTGGAAGCCTGTGGATCACTTCACGGTGGCCACGAGTGTGATTCACCTGATGCAGATGGGTGGTTATGGGATTAAGCGGGAGAAGTGGGCTTTGAGTGGCCCGGGCAACGAGCGGATGTTTGGCGTGCTGGATATGGAGTGCGACCTGAACGGTCGTGACATTACGCTGGCCGTTGGTGTCCGCAACAGTGTTGACAAGACGTTCCCGCTTGGTTTCTGTGCAGGCAACCGTGTGTTTGTGTGTGACAACCTTGCTTTCAGTGCCGAGCTGATGGTCAAGAAAAAGCACATGAAAAACGGCTTCAGCAACTTCACGGTGTCGATTTCAAAGGCGGTGGCATCGCTTGAGGGCTTTGTGCAGGCCGAGAAAGCCCGGATTCAGCGATGGCAGAGCACGAAGATTTCACGGCTTCAGCGTGATCACGTCATTCTGAAGGCTTTGGAGTCAGACGTATTTCCCAAGACGCTGATGGTGGACGTGTTTCGCGAGCAGGTGAACCCGCAGTATGCCGAGTTTCGCGATGGCACGGCTTTTGGCTTGTTTAACAACTTCACAACGGCCATGAGACCTCGGGCAGTGCGATTGCCTCATGAGCATAGTATGGCCACGCAGAAGCTCACATCGATCATTGAGGATGTCGTTTTCGACCTCCGGCCTGATCAGTACCGCATTGCAACCCCGTCCGCAACTGAAACCGTATCGGAGTAATAAGCATGAGTGCAGACGCAAACAATATCGACTTTGAATTGACACCAATCGAAATCAGTAGTGACCTGCCCAGTGTTGACCACTGGCAGGAGTCGAGAAGGGAGATTGAACAGGTGAAGCGTGAGCTTAACGCCTATTCCCAGAAGGTAGCCCGCCTGATTGACCGGGGCTATAACGGGGCTGCTCACACGAGGCTTCAGAGTGCCGAGCATGCACTGAGGGAAGCGGTAATGCAGCTTCACATTGCGTCAGGTATAATGCTATGACGAAGGCAAAAAATAAACCCCCCAGTCCATGGGGGGTACACGATAGGAGAAAGTTGATGAAATCAACCATCTTCAATAGTAAGGGTAACAGATAAACCATGAATGTCAATAGTTCAAACGCAGCTTTCAGGCTTGTGTATCTGGCAGAGGGGGAGTGGCAAAACGGCATTCCCCTTGGCCTCACAGAAAGCGGATCGCCTGATGGGCGTGACATCCCGCAAGACACTGAGGAAATCGCTTATAGGCAAGCCTGCGATTATCTCGATAGCCTCACGGAAGCTGAAGTGAAGCGAGTCAAATGGATTGGGGTCAGGTCGTACATGGTTGACAATGATGGAACTGGCGAGTCAACAGGCAGGCCCAGACTGATTAATCCTGAAACGCAGGACTGGATCGACTAAGCCAGCTCCCAAAAAACTCAAAAAACCAAAAATAGTGCGTACCGTGTGTTGTTGTGATCAGTTCACGCACACACGGTCGCACGCTTTTAATAGACAATACAGTATTAATTAAGATTTAAATACAGTGGCCCTCAAGCTGGCCGTTGCTGGAACTGGTGTCAGTCAAAATTTTTTCTTGGACACCGTTGACTTCTGGTGTCACTTGCCATACATTTTTTGTGTCGGGCAGATTTGTCCGGCTGATTTCACAACTCGACTACCCGATAGGAGCTTTTGCTTATGTGTTTGATCGTTCACAAGCCTGCTGGCCGTGCATTTAACCTTGACCTGATCACACAAGCCGCCAGTGTTAATCGTGATGGCTTTGGCCTTATGTGGCGTGAAGATGGCAAACTTCAGACGGTCAAGATTCTCGATATGACTCAGCTTCGGCATACTGTTGAGCTGTTTAACAAGCGGCCAGAGATTGAAGCTGGCCTGCACTTGCGATACGCCACTCACGGCACGATCAGCAATGATAATTGCCACCCGTTTTCACGCAACGGATTCGGCCTGATGCACAACGGCATTATCTCGCACGTCAAAACCAAAGGTGACGAGTCGGATACCCGTGCTTTCTGCCGTGCTTATGCGTGGCCTATGCTGCGACGATACGGTATCAACGTCGATACGGTTGACAAGCTGGCAAGCCTGCACGGCCCCGGTAATCGCTTGTTAGTGGCTGATTCTGCCGGTAACTTCGCCAGAACCGGTGACTGGACCGAGGTTGAGGGCTGCCAGTATAGCAATACCAGCTATTTTTGGAGTTCAAAGTCTTTCGCCAAGCGTGCCCGTATTGATTTTCAGCCTGACAGTATCTTGGATATGTCGTCGTGGTCATATCACAAGATTGCACGCTACGTCAAAAACAACCCGCAGATCGTCACTGATCTGATCTACCAGTTCTTCGATGATATTATTGTCGAGGACGAGGAAACCGACAAAAACCGGTTGTTTTTAGAGAGTTGGCGGTCAACTGATGAAAAGGTACCGTTCTGACAAGTCTGTTTTACGAGGGGGCAAAAGCCCCCTTTTTTTATTTGTGTAAAAATTTTTATTTTGAGTATTGACCTTTGCTATCTGGTGTCATATATTTCATACGACTGGCCAACGTGGCCAGCAGGACAATTCGGAACTAACGAGGAGAAAGCGATATGAGAACCAACCCCATTACAGTTTTGTTGGATAGTGGCAAGTGCCAGCTTCCTTATGCTGATTCGGCTAAGTTGCATCTTCACAAGTACCTTAATATCGGCAAGATACAGACTGTTGCCAGTGTTGACGTTGCAAAGGCCATCGTTGACTTTCTTGTTGATTTTCTGGACTTTGGGCATAGCCTAGAGCGGATTAAAGACGGCCTGTCGTTTCACTGCGAGAAAGAGGGCAAAACACTTCTGGTCAAGCCTTCTGACTGGTCAAAACGAGTGCAAGATCACGTCATCCATGAACCGGTTTTCACCGACGATAAAGAGGACCTGAGATACGCCTATCGCACGTTCCACGCTCATAAGACGTGCTTCAAGGAAGATTTTCACAAACTGGTCAATCAGATTGTTTCTGGCGAAGTCAGCCCGGATGATTACATCGGCGACAATTACGATGATCTCGACACTGACGACGACATTATTGAAGCTCTTGGCTATGTGATCAAGCGTGTCGATCCTGCCCTTTATCAGTCCACAGAAACGCCTGTTGGGGCACGCTACGCTATCTTTACCCGTGACGAACCGGTTTTCTATTGGGACGGACGCCACTGCCCGGGCTGATCAGCCTATGACAACATGAAAGACACAAGGGGCTGCTTATGCGGCCCTTTTTTTTGTCCAAAAAAGCCAAAAAAGCCAATAAATACACATACGTCACGCACCTGACACGCACGCCCACGCCACCCACGAGGCAACCGTCACGAAAAAACCTTTTTGTTTATTTTTTGGTAAAAGTCTTAAATCCCTGTAAATCTAAGTTCTAAGAGAAAACCAAGGCGCGACCGTATGCACATGCAGAAACTTGAATCAAAATAAAAATTTTTCCACCGGCAGCTTGACACCAGATAACACAATCGGTAAACTTGATATATGGCATATTGTGCCATAACAAATTAAAGCTATCACGATAGAGGAGAGATCAGGATGGAAGAATCGTTCTTGCAATCACTTATGCGACCAAGAACCGCATTTGAAAACCGCATGTTTTTTGCTGATTTCTTTGAGCAAAACAGAGAAATTAAACGGAAGAATTTCAAAGCCCTAGACGAAGCTTTCAACGAACTGTTGAAAACTACAGTTTACAGGGACCGCAGCAAGCCAGCCAGCCTAGAGCATAACCCTGTTTACATCGAAATCAGACAATTCAAAACGGCTGGAAAACCTAGACCAGTTAAGCACAAAACAGCCATTGTTAAACAGATTAATCACGAGGTGAAGTTATTTAAGACTTCCCATCAAACGGATTAAAACAGATCGAAACAAGCGATTTTTTCGCTTGTCTGGCAGTTAATCTGCCACTGACGAGATCAGACGACAATAACACGATAGCACGATAGGAGATTAGACCATGAACGCGATTTTTACGATCAATCCTGCGCAATCAGTTATCAGCCACACCACGACAGAAAGAACTTTCAGCCTTGCGGTTGACTTCATTCCGGTTGACGTGCTTATGGATCAGATTGACAACGATCTTTATTGGTCGGATACAGAGGAGTCCCACCACTGGAGCTGGCAGAGTCAGGAAATAGAAATACGAAACAGCAGAGGAAGATTGACACAAGACCACGTCTCAAATGACTTTGACCCGTCAGACTACGACCTTGAAAGATGCTCAGATTGCGGCTGCTTGCAGCATAGCGACGATGTCACATCTGACAGTCACCGTACGTTATGCAATGAGTGCATAGGCAATTATTCGAGTTGCGAAAGCTGCGGTGACATTATTGACGAATACGAACAGCACTGGAGCGAGCACGACAATAGCGTCTATTGTTCCGATTGTTACCCTGATCACAGTGGAGACGCCAACGCCCGTAGAACCGGATTTTATCAGCCTACTCTGCATGATCGGTATTTAGATGATTGTTCACACAAACGACCATCAGCCTACCCGATACCAATGGGCATTGAAATAGAAGGCGAACTATCACCAGACCACAACGACAGACGAGAAGCCTTGACTAACCTTATAACAGCAATGACAACGACAGCACATTGGCAATGGCGGAATGAGGGAGTCACATATTCAGAAGGGCGATCAGTTGCCACCAGCAAAGCCGATGGCAGCTTGACCAGAGATGGTGGTTTTGAAATCGAATTTTCCTACAATCGGCTTGAAACATATCGATCCATATTCAGAGACAAAACCGTCAAGAGCCTATACAGCAGTTTGTTTGACGACGACAAGCATGATAATGATTCAGAGATCGGCCTGCATATCTCAATTCCACAATCATACTTGGCAAGCCGGAAAGCCTTGTATTTTGCCAGCTTGATTATGGAACACTACGAAAACGAACCAGACGATGCAGAGGATGACTTCGGACGTTGTCAGAACCATTACACGGATGTTAAGCCCGCCAAATGGCAGGCAAAGCACAAAACAATAAGAGTCAAATACAATGCCCTAGCAATCCATAGCATAGGCAACCCCGAAGGAAAAACCAAGACCGAACGATATGGCAGGATAGAATTTAGATTGCCTAAATCGGCTACCAGTGCACAAACTTTACTTGATCGGCTAGAGCTGGCAATGAGCCTATTCTTATTCGCCAGAACCGCTTCGGATGCCATGCCAATTACCACCACGCCAGAAACGGCTTACAAAGCTTTTAAAGCCTTTCACCGCCTACGCTTTGACCTAGAGTCTAAAGCCACCCAAAAAGCAGCCAAAAAGCCGGAAACCAAGTAAGACACCAACCCACCCACCGAACCCAACCGCCATGCCCTAAACGGCATGGCTTTTTTGTTACCTGTAAACTATCAAGTTTACTGTATGAGCGAAGCGAACCAACCCACCCACCAACCAAACCAGTAGTAGTAGTAAGGTGGTAGTAAGGTGGAAGTTTAGTTATTTGGCTTTTATATACTAACTTGGTATATTACTTGATACTTGGTTACTCAACGCCCTAGGCTACCATCTTACCCCGTTGTCCGACCGCCCTAGGTTATCACGACATTTTTGTAGTAGCAATAAAAAAAGTCTAAAAGACACCAAAAAAGCCTTATTTATTTTACCTAAGGGAGATAAAAAGGTTAAAAAGGGAAAAAAGTATCCCGCGACTTAACCCGCCGATGGCGGGCTATCGATAAAGAGAAGTGAGTTGGATAGTAGATAAATATGTGTTCACTTCGTTCACGGTAGATGGTTTTTAAAGTGAATGCAGGGCATCAGGGGAGAGCGAGAAAGCGGGGGACCCCCCACCTCCTTCTCCACATACTGTACTTTTCTGAAACGGTACTGATGGCAGAGGTGCACAGCGGTAGGTGGGGGTGGGGTGTTTTTATATGCACAGCATTTTCCATAAGGTGTATTGCCATCATTAGTCTGTTTGCTATAAGATGTATGACACCAGATACATGGTAAGAGGGAGGCGTGTTATGCCTAGTGAGGATCGGCATGGGGTATCGGCGGCGGTAGTGATGAGGTTGATACAGGAGGCGTTGGATTGCAACTGGGATTTGCCTGAGGACATGAGTGTACGGATACCCGAGATGTTGATGGGTATTGTGAATGATCCGAATGAGAGCACCCGCAACAAGATTAATGCGGCGAACTCGTTGGCTAAGCTGAAGGAGCAGAGAACGGAGTCATTAAGCCGAGCTGCGAAGTATGCGATAGATCTGGCGACTAATGGGGTGAGTGAGGCGTTAGCCGATCAGCCTCCACTTGATGGCGAGAGCATGATTGATGATAGGCCGCAAGGTTCTATAGAGGAGTAAGAGAGATGAGAGAGTTAGTTGAACAGTACAAACGTATTCAGGGCATGGCTATTGGCCTGCGGCATGTCAGACAAGACATTCCCGGCCTTGTTGACGACC
>CAYQMO010000046.1:0-19975 GCA_964418315.1 uncultured Geobacter sp.
ACGGCTCGCAGCCGATGCGCAGCGCAAACCCTTCGCTTTGCAAGCGTTGCGTCAACCCAGGCAGAGCCTGCATCAGCCTGGCAGCGGGAACTTCAACTTTCACGGAGACAAAATTATCGACAAAGGAGTCCAATCCGAAGGTGTCGTACAAGATTTTGAAGAATGCCGCCTGACGACGATGATCATCCTTCAGAAAATGCCACCCGTCAGAGCTCGCATGTGCAATGATCTGTACTTCATTCCAGGCCGAAGCCAGAAAGGTGAGAAGTTTTTTGGCCTCCCGCTTGACATCCATTTTCAGAAAATCGGGGGAGCCGGTTACAGATCGGATGATAGCGTTTTGCGCGCTGCTTTTCGGCTCGTCGAGCAGTTTAAAGGCAGCCTCGATAACGGCCTTCACACGTTTTTTAGTCTTCATCTGAGCTGAAAGATTTGCCCGGCGGTGCGGATTGAATAGCCAGAAGGAGGAGTGGGAAAAATGAATAGTCTCTCTATTGAACTGTCCGGCCGGTTCGAGTGATGCCGTTGCACTGGTCAATCCGTTCGGAATATCAAGAAAATATGTCAGGGCCTCAGCAGTGCGGTGGTGTTGGTTGACACCGCAATACTGAAAGAAACAGTGTGACTCCGGTTTGTTAAGCATTGCCTGAGAAATCCTGATTACTGCAAAGTTAAAGATTACCAGTGGTGCAATTACGGAGTGGCGCAGAGTGCGGATTTCCGGATTGGACAATGGACTCCCGGAGGATTCCGGATCATCCCACGCTTCATCTTCAAAACCGTCATCATCCCACTCTTCGTCTTTCCATTCATCATCTCCAAACCAACCCAGAGCACCATCCAGTTCCTCAATCACAGCTTCCCAGCTCAACCAGGCCGCATTATCCGCAACCGGCACAATAATCCCGGCAGCAATATCAAACAACAGCTGTCCATGTACGATAGCAGTGACCGGCAGAGGAGACCCATCTGCATACGAGCGTGAAATGTGTACTTCATCTCCCCGGATATCAAAAGTTATACCAGAGGTCACCGCCTGATGCCCCCTGTATGTCAATACAGTTTCGAGCCCCTCATTATCACGAAAAACGATCGGATAGGCACCGCTGGTGGTTTGCTGAAATAACTCAAAATAGCGCTTTGTGGAATCATAGTAATAGTGTGACGCCATAAACCTTGCCAGATCAACAGGCAGTCCCTGCGTTGACCAGCCATACACCGACTCGGCGCCCCTTTTAATACCGCCTTCCAGGCTGTTCCCGTAACCACTCTGCACTATCAACATTCGGTATTTTGCAGAATCTGCCTTGGCCTTGGCTGCGGCCTGAATCAACTCTTCACGCCGCTTCAGACGCTCTGCCTTTGTCTTTTGGGTGGCGTCAGCAGGGCCCATATTTGCGGCAGGCTCCTGTTCCAGATAACGTTTCATGTCGAGAAGCATCTGTTCGTTAAAGCGAATGTGCGACAGGGTTTCAGGTGATACCACACGCTTAATTGTCGCCCATGCAATCACCACATGCGGACAATTGCGCGCCGGTTGCCATTCATAGCAGTTGCAAGTAGTCAATAAACGGGCGCCACTCAGAAGAAAAGTTGTTTGGACACCGCCTTTAAAACGTACTACCAGAGAGGATTTGTCCTCCTCCTTCCATACGGCGTTTTCAAGGGTATTGCCCTTGCAGGCATCAAAACCGCTCACTAGGTGTACTTTGGCGGCTGCGGAGTGAATATCACCGGGGCGAAATCCCTTGAATCTTTCCAGAAGGGGTGAGGTTGCGGATGCTGCCTGAGTCATTATCTTGTTCCCCGGATTCTCTGCATATAACATTCGAACATCTCTTCATTCAGGCGCTTCATCAGGCGGCGCACGGCGGCCATCTGGCGGTCATCACGATGCATGGTGCGCAGATGCTCGGCAAGGGTCAAAAGTTCATACCAGAGTTGCGGCAGCGGCAACTCTTCATCGTCAATCCGTGCTTCCAACTCATCAAAAAAGGGTGGATGTTGCAGCGGGAGCGGAAACAGACCCTGCAGCCATCCCCAGACCGGCAACCATGCGACCACGTCGTCATCATCAATGCCGTCAGCGTTCTCTGAGCAGTGCTGGTGCAATTTCAAGATGGCGGGGTGCTTGATAAAATATGCGTCAACAGTGCCTGGATCCTCGAGAAAAGCCTGTAAATAAAGAGTTACGGCCTCTTCGGCACTTCCGCCAAGCGTCATGGCATCGGCAGACCACGCCAGAAAACGTCCGCGTCCGAGGTTTGGTGACGAAAGTGCATTCCGGAATGATCTGTCTGCTTCTGCGAAGCGTCCGCATTCCAGCAGTAAATGGCCAAGATGAAAGCGTGGCGGTATAAAAATGTGGTCAGCTTCCGGCAACTGTTGCAGCAACGCGGCGAGAGACTTCATAACAACCGTCCGTAATGGCGGATGAGATACCGAACCAAGGTTGACACACATCTCATTGAGCCGTTCAGGAATAGAAGTGGCCGACTCTGCTTCGGCAAGCTCGGCATGCCATGAGTTTATCGCCACACACAATCCTGTCGCCTGACGGTTTTCGGGATATTCAGCGCGAACCTGCTCGCAGGTTGAAAGAGCTTTTTTATAATCTTGAGCCAGCAGATATTCGTCGACAATGTTTAGCAGGATATTGGCGCGGTTATCTACGAAGAGGTCGAGTTGCATGTATTTGTCCCTAAAATTGATGAAAAGCAACCACCCCTCTACCCAGTCTATACAATAAGGAAGGAGGGGGGCTGAAAGCCCCTTGTTTTTAAGCATCCCTATTTTAGGAGGGGTTGGGAGTGGTATGGTTTTCGGGGGAAGTGATACTACTACGATTTACCTGTGATTCCAATTCTAAATGAAACATCTCAATACTCTATAATCCATTAACCGCGTAAATTCCTGGGGCATTGCGCCAATACCCTTTGTAATCCAAGCCATACCCGAAGAGAAAGCGATCACCCACTTCAATACCGGTAAAATCGGCCCTCATACCGGGTGTTACCTTACGCAGGTGCAGTTTCTCAATCAGCACCGCCATAAAAACGTCTGTAGCGCCCTGCTGTCGACAGTAGTCGGCTATTGCCGCAAGAGTTACCCCTTCGTCGAGGATATCATCCAGCAATAGTACCGTCCGCCCTTTCAGATCTAGCTGTGTCTTGACTCTCCACTGCAGTTCAGTGCCGTTGGTCTCATGCCCGTAACGGGTGGCGTGGAGATAATCGACTTCCAGAGGGAAAAGCAGTTTGGTCAGAAGCTGACCGGTAAAGATCAACCCTCCGTTCATAATACAGAGTAAAACGGGGTCTGATTCCTGCAACTGAGCGGTAATTTCCATCGCCATCCGGGAAATAGTTGCTTCAACTTCGTTAATTGGCATCAGCAGGTCAGCTTCGGCCAATACTATTTTCGCTTCTTCCCTGTTCATGGTTTATCCTTTATCTGTGCCCCTATAACACGGGAAATACCAGCGTGATCGGGTGAAACATCCGGCTCAGTAAAACAAGCAGTGTTACGGTACAGTTGTGCGACATCCTCAGCCTGCCCTGCCCCAATCTCTACCAGCAACCACCCACCCGGCTTCAAACAGGCAACGGCACCCGGAATAAGCTCCCGGTAGATGTCAAGACCATCTTTCCCGCCATCGAGAGCGGAACTGGGGTCATAATCGCGTACTTCCGGCTCAAGCAATTCGATCTCCGCCGAAGGTATATACGGCGGGTTCGACACTATCAAGTCAAAGCTGCGACCGGCTATCGGCGCAAAGAGCGAGCCTGCCAGAAACTCAATGGCTACCCCAAATTTTGCAGCGTTGCGCCGGGCGACAACCAGTGCTGCCTCGGAAATATCAGTAGCGGTAACCGCTGCTTCTTTAAACAGTTTCTTTAGAGCAACCGCAATACAGCCGCTACCGGTGCCGATATCCAAAAGGGCAGCGGCTTGCGGGTGCCGTGTGAAAGCTTCTGAAACCAATACCTCTGTTTCATGGCGTGGCACCAGAACATCCGCAGTCACTTCATAGTCAAGGCCGAAAAAATCCTGACTTCCGAGGATATGCTGGAGCGGTTCCCGCTTGGCTCTGCGGGCAACTTTTACCCGATATTCAGCCAGTTCGCTCTCATTCAACGGCTTGTCAAACTGCAGATACAATCCGACACGATCAAGGCCGGTAACAGCACAGAGCAGCCATTCGGCTTCAAGGCGGGCGTTCACAATCCCTTTGGAGAGAAAAAACTCTTTTGTCCAAGTGAGTGTTTTCAGTGTTGTCCAGACTTCCTTCTCCATCAAAATTTTGCTCCTCTGAAAAATTTTAATCAATTATTGGGTGGTGGAAAGTATCTTGTCAGAATGAAGCTTCGCAACGTACTCCTCAAAATCCGCGTCAGACGGCGCAGATACCCTGACTGCCACTTTTTCCGTATTCTGAAACGTCATCTGCGCACAGTGCAGCATCATTCTTCCGGCCGATTGGCCGCCATATCTCGAATCACCAATAATCGGCAGACCAACCGATGCAAGATGGACACGGATCTGATGAGTACGACCGGTCAGCGGCTTTGCCTCTACCAGTGAAACAGCGCCAGACGATGCCAGCAAGCGAAACTCCGTGATGGACGCCCTGCCCCCTTCCATTATACCGTGTAGTGCCGAAGCAACCTTGCCGACAGGCGCATCGACAACCCACCTTTCCTCTTCAGGACGACCAGATACCAGCGCCAGATAGAGCTTTTCGACCACCCCCTCCTGAAACTGTTTTGAGAGTCTGGCGGCGGCAAGCCGGTTTTTCGGGAACAGCATCACGCCCGATGTACCACGGTCAAGGCGATGAACTATCCTGGCAGGTTCCTTGCTCCCTTGCGCCTTAAAATATTCCGAGACCCAGTATTCGAGCGTCCCTTTAAGCTGATAGGGGGTGCGCTGGCTATTGATACCGGCCGGCTTGTTGACGGCTATCATATCCGTATCTTCATAGAGCAGCGCCTCAGGCGGCAGTTGCAGTTCCTGGAACCGCCCCGCTTCCATAACGCCTATCTCAATAACGTCACTCGCTCTGACACTGCGCGACGCCACCCGCACCAGAGCAACATTGACCGTGCAGCCACCACGGTCGATTATGCGCCGCGCCTCAGTTTTACTGACTCCCGCGCAGAGAGCGGTGATGGCATCATCGAGGCGGACGTTGTGCTGCTCTTTTCCTGCAATTTTCTTAACTATCATACCGTTTGTAGTACCCTTTTTATCTTCTGAAGGCAAACAAATCCTTCTGGCTAAAACCGACCGATTCTGCTAATCTCCACCGCCATGCCAGAGAGCTTTTCCATACCTGTTCTGCGCGGACCGGTGCCGCTTGCGCACCTGCTGCTGCATAATTTTGTGCGCGACGGCGATATGGCGATTGATGCGACCTGCGGCAACGGGCACGATACCGTTCTGCTGGCTCGTCTGGCTGGTGCTGGCGGCCACATCTTAGGGTTTGATATCCAGCCGCAGGCGATAATTGAAACATCTCGCAGATTGGCCGACGCAGATCTTGCCAAGAGGTCAACACTGCTGCTGACGAGCCACGAAAGAGTGGCAGAGCACGTTACGAGACCGGTACAGGTTGTGCTGTTCAATCTCGGCTACCTCCCAGGGGGTGACCGCAGTATCATTACTCTCCCGGAGTCAACAGTCGCCGCCCTGGTGCAGTCGCAGCAACTTCTTGCCCCTGGCGGGGTCGTGCTGGTAACGATTTACCCCGGTCACTACGGTGGCGGTGCGGAACAATCCTGTGTAGAAAACTGGGCTGCCAGCCTCGATCCACGTGCCTTTTACAGTTGGCGCATGGGACAGACAAATGCCAGACCGGACGCTCCGTATCTTCTCCTTGTCCAGAAAGCGCCCTGACAGACCGATCCACTAATTGTGAAAAAGGAGCATCCATGCTTGCACCAAATCTGCTTAGAGAGTTGACCGCTATCGTAGGCTCCGACAATATCGCAACAAGCAAACAGGATATGATCTGCTACGGCTACGACGCCACCCAGATGGAGTTTCTGCCGGATGCGGTTGTCCACCCCGCCAATGCCGAAGAGGTTTCAGCCCTGCTCATACTGGCGAACCGTGAAGGTTTTCCTGTGTTCCCGCGTGGCGCCGGCAGTGGTTTCACTGGCGGTTCGCTCCCCAAGGGGGGTGGCGTCGTGCTGGTGACGACCCGCATGAACCGTATTTTAAGGATTGACACCGAGAACCTGATTGCCGAAGTTGAACCGGGGGTTGTGACTGAGCAGTTCCAGATTGCCGTTGAAAAGCTCGGCTTCTTCTATCCTCCTGATCCCGCCTCACTCAAATTTTCAACTCTGGGAGGGAACGTCGCCGAAAACGCCGGAGGACCGCGCTGCGTTAAGTACGGCGTCACACGCGACTTCGTCATGGGGCTTGAACTGGTGCTGCCGACCGGCGAGATTATCCGCACCGGCGGCGAGACTTACAAGGCGGTAGTCGGCTACGACATGACCCGCCTGCTCTGCGGTAGCGAGGGGACGCTGGGGGTCATCACCAAGATTATCTTTAAAATTCTGCCATTTCCGGACGCCAAGAAGACGATGCTGACGATCTTCGATTCGATTGACGGCGCTGCCAAGGCGGTTTCTACGATCATCGGCAATAAAATAATTCCGACCACGCTTGAATTTATGGATTATGCCACGCTGCAGTGCGTCGAGCGCCGCTTCAATCTGGGTGTTCCGGCGGAAGGACGGGCGGTTCTCCTTATTGAAGTCGATGGTGATCGCGATCTGATCGAGAAGCAGGCGGCGCAGATCCATGAACTGATCAAACCGCTCGGACTGGTACAGTTCCGGGCGGCCAAAGACGCCGCTGAATCTGAAGAACTCTGGCGGTTAAGGCGGCTAGTTTCTCCGTCACTGAGAGATATTAATCCAACCAAATATAACGAGGATGTCGTTGTGCCGCGCAGCAAAGTCCCGGACATCATCCGCACCATTGAGAAAATTCAGGCAAAGTACGATATACCGATTGTCAACTTCGGTCACGCCGGTGACGGCAATATTCACGTTAACATCATGGTTGACAAAGGTGTTCCCGGCATGGACGAAAAGGCTCATGAGGCGATCCGTGAGGTTTTTCAGGCCGCGCTGGATCTGAACGGCACCATGTCGGGTGAACATGGGGTCGGACTCTCCAAGGCTCCCTATATTGAACTCGAACTCTCCCCGCAGCAGATCGCCGCGATGAAATCAATCAAGGCTGCTCTTGACCCGAATAACATATTGAACCCTGGAAAGATGTTCCCCTGGTAGGAGATTCTAATATGCCGCTTGAAAGTATCGATAACCTTATCGACAGCAATCGCAGATGGGCACGCAGAATGACGCAGCAGGATTCTGCGTTTTTTCAGCGTCTGGTAAATCAGCATACTCCCGAGTATCTCTGGATAGGTTGTTCAGACAGCCGGGTTCCGGCAAACGAGATTGTTGGACTGCTGCCTGGCGAACTGTTCGTCCACCGCAACGTGGCCAATGTGGTAATCCACACCGACCTTAACTGCCTCTCGGTTATGCAGTATGCTGTGGAAGTGTTGAAGGTGAAGCACATTATTGTCTGCGGTCATTATGGCTGTGGCGGTATTGAGGCGGCACTGGAGAATAAAAAACTGGGGTTGATAGATAACTGGCTGCGGCACGTCCAGGATGTGCAGCAGAAACACCAGCAGCGACTGGCAAAGCATCTGTCGCAAAAAGTCATGCCGGATGCGCTCTGCGAGTTGCATGTGATTGAACAGGTAGTGAACGTCTGCCGGACAACCATCGTCCGTGAAGCTTGGGAGAGGAACCAGAACTTGACGGTTCACGGCTGGGTTTACAGCCTACAGGACGGTCTCGTGCAGGATCTGGAAATCTCTGTCGCCGGAATCAAAGAACTCGACTCAACTTACGAGACCGCCTTGGACCGACTTCAACATCATCCGTAACAGGCTAACTTAAAAGCTAATTATACCTTCTGGTTCTCCGTCTTCCCGGCAGGTACGGCTTGAGCCGTCTGAGTCTGAGTGGCAACATCCGGCGGTTCGGTGGCCGCAACCTGTGGAGGAGGCGCTACTTTCTCATCGCTCTTGTTTGACTCTTCCTGAACATTTTTCTGAAAGTCTTCCGTAGCCTTTTTAAACTCTGCCAACCCCTTACCCAGGGATTTTGCCAGATCGGGGAGCTTATGCGGCCCAATGACGATCAGGGCTATTACGAGAATTACTATCATTTCCGGCATACCGATTCCAAACATTACAGTTCTCCTTTGCGGCGTCAACAAATGTGGGTCGTATTAAAAACGGAAATCGCTCTGTTGGCAATATAAATCTTTTATTTCTACTTGCCATTTTTTTCTGCTGTGCTACTATGCACAAAAATTAGGCAGATAAAACCGTTTTTTCCCCCCTCCGGTTCGTATCTTCAGTGTGTATCATGTTAAAACCATTAACTATTGGCTCTCTCGTTCTCCAGCACAACGTCGTGCTTGCACCACTGGCGGGAATTACAAATTTACCGTTCCGCCTGATCTGTCGCCAGGCAGGAGCTTCTCTAGCCTATACCGAGATGGTCAGCGTTAACGGCCTGGTGCGTGAAGGGGTCAAGACCCTGGCTCTTCTCAAGAGTTCACCTGCTGACAGGCCGCTCGGCATTCAACTGTTCGGTGACAAACCTGATGACCTGGCGGAAGCGGCGCGCATGGTTGAGGGTTTTGGCGATCTGCTGGACATCAATATGGGGTGTCCGGTGCGCAAGGTGGTTGGTACCGGTGCCGGCAGCGCACTGCTGCAGGAGCCGCTTAAAATCGCCGCCATCGTTCGAGCGGTTCGTACAGCGACAAAGCTGCCGCTGACAATCAAGATCCGTTCCGGCTGGCACTGCGGCGATAATGTGTTTAAGGAGGTCGGACGCATCGCCGAGGCTGAGGGGTGTGATGCCGTAACCCTCCATCCGCGCAGTCGCAGCCTGATGTTTTCCGGTCATGCCGACTGGAGCCAGCTTGCCGAGATGAAGGGTGCCGTTTCAATTCCGGTCATGGGAAGCGGCGATCTGTTTACCCCCGAAGATTGCCTGCGAATGTTGAGAGAAACCGACTGTGACGGTATCATGATCGCTCGTGGAGCACTCGGCAACCCCTGGATTTTTCGGCAGATGCAGGAATTGGAAAAGACCGGGTGTTACACTCCTGTTGGGATATCTGAACGTGCTGATATTATTGAATACCACTTAAGCATATTTATTGAGGAACGGGGCGAAACGGTTGCCGTCCGTGAAATAAAGAAGCATATCGGCTGGTACGCCAGAGGCTTTGCCGGAGCTTCCGAGATCCGCCGTACGGCAAATTCCGCCGGTTCGATTCGGGATATACAACTACTGACGGAAAGGATGCGCAGCCTCGCCGATAATCAAGGGCTCGCTTCAGACTGAGATGCAGAGTGAACAGCAGCAGAAAAAACGTGATGACTACTACGCTACCGTAATTGACAGTGTCGGTGATGGTGTTATTGTTGTCGGGAGCAATGGCGTTATTACGCTCTGCAACCCTGCAGCGGAAGAGATCACCGGTTTTTCGCAGAGACAGGCGCAGGGGGCGGAGTTCAAAAGACTGTTTTCGCTTGAGACGACTCTGGTTGAAATGCTGTGCAAAACCATGCGCACCGGCATCACTATCTCGGATCATGAAAATGTTGTTGTTCGCTCAACAGGGCGGGTTACGCCGGTCGCGGTTACCTGCTACCCGCTGGTCGAGGGGAACGGCGACAACATTGGCGCGATTGTAACGCTTAAGGATATCACCTATATCCGTGAACTCGAAGCTGCGGTGCGTCAGGCGGATCGTCTCTCCACGCTCGGAGCGCTGGCCGCCGGGCTGGCTCATGAAGTTAAAAACCCGCTTGGGGGGATAAAGGGCGCTGCTCAACTGCTGGAACGCGAGTTTGAACCTGACAGTGAAATGCTTGAGTATACTCAGGTAATGATCCGTGAAACAGAGCGGATCGATCATATTATCCGCGAGTTACTGGAACTGGCTTCTCCGAGGCCACTCAAACTTGCTCCGGTTAATCTGCACAGAATTCTGGCCGATATCCTTCTCCTGCAGAGGCAGGCAGCAGCCGGTCGGGAGATAGCGTTCATGCCGCATTTCGACCCGAGCATCCCGGAGATAATGGCTGATGAAGAGATGTTGACCAGGCTTTTTTTAAACCTCATCTGCAACGCCATTGATGCAATGGGAGATAACGGACGGCTTACCGTATCAAGCAGAGTGCTTTCTGATTATCGTATGACCCAGAATCAGCGCAATTCACGCATGATTGCCATTGAGGTGAGTGACGATGGCCCAGGTATTCCGGCGGAAGATATGGAAAACATCTGGACGCCGTTCTTTAGCACAAAATCAGGCGGCACCGGTCTGGGATTGACCATTTGTCACAAAATTGTCTCTGAGCATCGCGGCATGATCAAGGCCGAATCGGATCCGGGGCATGGAACAAAATTCACGGTGCTGCTGCCGTTAGTTAGTTAAAATCGGTTCGTGGTTCGTGGTTCAAAGTTGACAACCATGAACTACGAACCATGAACCATGAACCACGAACCACGAACCAAAAAGAGGTCTCTTATGCCGCTCAATAGAATACTGGTTGCCGATGATGAAGAGAGTATCCGCTGGGTGCTTTCAAAGGCGCTCAAACAGAAAGGTTTCAGTGTGGATCTGGCTCCTGATGGTCGTCATGCACTGGAGTTGATCAAGGACAACTGTTATGACCTGGCTATCCTCGACATCAAGATGCCCGGTATCAACGGTCTTGATCTTCTGGATAAAGTTCGCGAAATGAAAAACGATCTGTTAGTGGTCATCATGACCGCTGAAGCCAGCATGAAGAACGCAGTTGAGGCGATGAAACGCGGAGCCTACGATTATATCACCAAGCCGTTCGATCTGGATGTCATCGACGCCATCATCGAAAAAGTTGCCCGGGCACGCGATATTGCCGGACAGGTAACAACGCTTAAACTGGAGCTGAAAGAGCGCTATCAGGTCGAGAAAAACATCATCGGCAATTCATCCGCCATGCAGGAGGTCTACAAAACCATCGGCAAGGTCGCTGTCAGTGACGTTACCATCTTGATCCAGGGGGAGTCTGGCACCGGTAAGGAGTTGGTGGCAAGAGCGGTTCATTTCAACTCCGAACGTCTCGGCAAACCGTTTATTGCGATCAACTGTGCCGCCATACCCCGCGACCTTCTGGAGAGCGAGCTGTTCGGCTCCGAGAAAGGAGCATTTACCGGCGCAGGCGAAAGGAAGCAGGGTAAGTTCGAACAGGCCAACCATGGCACCCTGTTTCTGGATGAGATCGGCGATATGCCGCTGGATCTGCAGGCCAAGATTCTGCGTGTTCTTCAGGAACATGAGGTTACGAGGATCGGGGGGAATCAGAACATTCCGGTGGATGTCAGGATCGTCGCTGCGACAAACCAGTCGCTGATCGAAAAAGTACGCCTGAGGGAGTTCCGCGAAGACCTTTACTACCGGCTGAATGTCGTGCCGATAATGCTTGCACCGCTACGCGAACGCCGCGAGGATATCACCGATCTCGCCAACTACTTCCTCTCCCGTTCCTGCACGGAGATGGCGGTTCCCCCCAAGCGATTGACCGATGATGCACAGGCGCTCCTGAAATCGTACTCATGGCCAGGTAATGTCCGTGAGCTTGAGAATGCCATCAAAAGAGCCGTAATTTTGTCAAACGACCCACAACTGACGGCACACGACTTCGGGGGGTTGCTGCCTACGAACGAGCGTATTCAGGGGGGGGCGGCAGCGCAGGAAGCTTCGCTGGAGGAGTTGATCGATCTGAAATTGCGTGCATCCATGAACGGCATTGAAGCGCTTGATAAAGGGGATATTCACGCCATGGTGCTGGAGCAGGTCGAGCGTCCGCTGATTCGCCTGGTGCTGGAAAAATGCCGCTGGAATCAGGTAAAAGCAGCCGATGTCCTCGGTATAAACAGGAACACCTTGCGGAAGAAGATCTCTGAGTTAAAGATAGAAATGAAGCGGGGCTGAATAGTGATAAAAATAGACGCTCCTATCGATTTGAGAGGCGTATAGATTATTCTGGATGCCAAGAGAAACTCTGTTTTCGGCAGCAGGATTTGACAATTATCTTCCTAAGCCTGTTAATACACGTGAGCAGCCCGTGCTGGTAAAAGCATGGCTGGAAGGGGAACATCGATGATTAAACCATCAGAGAGAATCCTTTGTGTAGATGATGAACCTCACAATCTCATTTTGCTGGAGGCGATGCTGGCGCCGCGCGGCTATGACGTGGTTACTGCAGGAAATGGCCGGGAAGCTCTTGAAAAAATTCGATCAGGAGAGATCGATATCTGCCTTCTTGATGTTATGATGCCTGATATGGATGGTTTTGAGGTCTGCCGACAGATCAAGACAGACGACACACTCCATAGCATTCCGGTAATTATGATTACCTCACTCACCGACCGGGAAAACCGTATTCAAGGCATTGAAGCCGGAGCCGAAGATTTTATCTCCAAACCGTTTGATGGTGCCGAGGTACTGGCCAGAATCAGAATGCTCCTGCGTGTCAGGAAAACTATGGAGCTTACTTCGGCTAACATGCAGTTAAGGCAGGAGATGGAGGAGCGCAAGAAGGCAGAAGAGTCTCTACAGGTAGCTTTTAAAGAGATCCGGCTGCTCAAAGAGCGGCTTGAGGCTGAGAACATCTATCTGCAACAGGAAATTTCGTCAAAATTCAGCTACTCAGAGATCGTCGGTCAAAGTGATGCTCTTTCCCACGTATTCTTAAGGGTCGAACAGGTAGCGCCGATGAACGCCACCGTTCTTCTCCTGGGTGAGACCGGCACCGGCAAGGGAGTGGTCGCCCGCGCCATTCACAGTTTCAGTTCCCGTAAAGAGCGGCCGATGATAACGGTTAACTGTACATCACTACCGTCGAACCTTATTGAAAGCGAGCTCTTTGGGCGTGAGCGTGGCGCTTTTACCGGCGCCAATGAGCGTCAGGTCGGGCGTTTTGAGCTGGCCAACGGCGGCACTATTTTTCTTGACGAGATCGGAGAAATGCCGTTAGAGCTCCAGTGCAAACTGCTCCGGGTAATTCAGGATGGTGAATTCGAGCGTCTGGGCAGTCCGCACACCATAAAAACAGACGTAAGGATCATTGCTTCTACCAACCGGAATCTGCAGGAAGAGGTCAAGAACCGCAAATTCCGTGAAGACCTGTTCTACCGGCTAAATGTATTCCCCATCACTATTCCGCCACTCAGACAGCGCACGGGTGATATCCCGCTGCTGGTCCAGCATTTTGTCGCGAAATTTAACAAAAAGAATAACAGGAAGATCGAGACCGTCTCGAAAGACACCCTGAGCGCCTTGCAGAATTACCACTGGCCTGGCAACGTGCGTGAGCTGGAAAGCGTCATCGAGCGTGCGGTGATCATCAGCCAAGGGAGTTCGTTGCAGGTATTCGAGCGGTTCGATACCTTTCGCACGGCAGAGACGCCACCGGAGGAAAACGTAAAAGTTCTGGCGCTTCTGGAGCAAGATCACATCCTGCAGGTTCTCCAAAAGACCGGCTGGCGCATTGACGGGAAAAAAGGTGCAGCGCTGCTGCTTGGTCTCAACCCCAGCACACTTCGCTCCCGGATGCTAAAATACGGCATTCAGCGCAGATAACGATAATTTCCACGCATCTGAACACACCAACATTATCTGCGATATTAAGCAAATATGCTATATTTCGCGGATTTCTTAGCGTTTTTCACACTCCCCCTCAATGTTCTATCATAGTATATGCCTGTATATTCAGCCAGTTATGTCCACAATGCTTTTTGGCTTGAAAGTTGCTCACTATCTTCCCGAATTCAATAATCATCACGAAAGAGGAGAGGAAAGTTATGGAAAGGCGTTCCATAATACTGGCAGTTGATGACGAACCATTCAACATCGAACTCATAGTGGCTTCACTTGGCGACGAATATGAGATACTGACGGCGCTGTGTGCTCAGGATGCCATCACTCTACTGCGGGAGCAAACGCCGGATCTGATTCTTATGGACGTGATGATGCCGGATATGAATGGTTTCGATCTCTGCAAAATAATCAAGGCAGATAAAATGTGCACCGATATTCCGATAATCTTTCTGACTTTTTTGGATACCAGGGAAGCCGCGTCAGAAGGTCTTGAACTTGGCGGAATTGAATATCTCAGCAAACCGATAGATTTTTCACTGCTCAGATTACGGATCCGGAACCATATCGCCCTGAAAAATAACATTGAACTTGTAAAGGCACAAAGGGATCTGCTGGCGCAGCAAAAACTGGAACTTGAAGCGATACTCGCCAGAGTCATGCAACTGGAGGGAATCATACCGATCTGTTCGTACTGCAAAAAAATCAGGGATGATCAGAATAGCTGGCAGCCGTTGGAAAAATACATAAGCGAACACTCCGAGGCACGGTTCAGTCACGGCGCATGTCCGGACTGTTATGATGAGCAGATAGCAATGATCAGGACGATTGGTGGAAAACATGCTGACAGACAATCTTAGTGCGCCTCTGATACTGCTTGTAGAAGATGACGAAGATCAGGTCGAGCTTATGAGAATTTCTCTTCTTGATGCCGAGGAAGAGTATCGCCTGGAAACGGCAGACACCCTGCATCGGGCGCGAATGCTCATCGAGATGCTGCCGCCTGACCTTATCCTTACCGATTACCGGCTGCCTGACGGGGACGGCGGAAAACTGGTACTGATGGCGAACGGATACTGCCCGGTGGTTTTGATGACATCCCAGGGGAACGAGCAGTTAGCCGTAGATGCCATGAAGGCCGGGGCAATGGATTACATTGTCAAGACAGTGGAAAAACTTTCAGGAATATCACGCGTAGTGCGCCGCAGCCTGCGAGAATGGTCACTTATTCAGGAACGCAAACGGGCAGAGGAGATGCTGCGATTACGTCAGATTGATCTGGAGAAACAGAACGAGGAGTTGCGCCGGACTCAAGAAGAGCTGGAAGCTGTGCGCACTCGTTATTTCAACCTGTATGACCTGGCTCCGGTCGGCTTTCTGACCTTTGACGGAGATGGGCTGATCCTGGAAGCTAACCTTGCCGTTGCCACCATGTTGCGGGTGGCGCGAAGCTCACTGATCATGCACCCTCTCAACAGGTTCATTTTCCAGAATGATCTGGAACCGTATCAGCAAATGCGTGTAAGTGCCTTTGCATCGCATGAGCCACTGGTTAGAGAGATGCGTATGCTGCGCGCCGATGGCTCAATGTTTCCGGTTCATTTGCGGGCAAACCCGGCTCATAATGGTGAATTCTGGGTTTCCCTCATCGACATCAGCGACAACAGTAAGGAGACGTGATGAATAATCAAAAAATAATTGAAAAATATTTCAATATTATTGAGCCATTATCCGAGAGAACCGTACAGCGCATCTCATTAATTCTGCTCTTGATTATTGCTGCTACCGACTGGGTGGTAACAGGGTATAAGATTCAGATTTACTCCTTCTACTTATTCCCTATTTCACTAATCGCCATGAAATCTAAACCCAGAGAAACGTACGGCTTCGTCATGCTGTGCGTGATATCATGGATTCTCGTTGATTACCTAAATCGTTATGACTTCTTGGCACTGGGATATGAGATATGGAATGACTTCATCCGTACCAGCGTTTTTTTTATATTCTCCTTTTTCATTATAAACGTGAAGGAATATATCGGTAAATCCAGAGTCAATGCAAAAATGCTGCAAGACAATAACGAACAGCTTAAAAGAATGAACGAGCTGTTGATCCGTCAGCGGGAGCAACTTGCCGACAACAACCGGCAGCTTGAGGCGGCTACGCAGGCAAAGACAGAATTTCTGGCAAATATGAGCCATGAACTGCGTACGCCGCTCAATTCGGTGATCGGTTTTTGTGAAGTACTCCAGGATCAGCTATGCGGCCAGTTGAATGACAAACAGAAGAAATATGTCGGTATTATCCAGTCCAGTGGCAACCACTTACTCTCACTGATTAACGATATCCTCGATATTTCCAAAGTGGAGGCTGGCAAGATGGAACTTGCCCTGACTACGTTCCCGTTGCGGGAATTTCTGGATGATTCGCTGAGAATGCTCCAGGAGAGGGCGCATAAAGGAGGCGTGAAACTCCATCTTGAGCTGGACCCGGAAGTAGCACCAAACATTGTGGCGGATCATCGGAAACTGAAACAGATTATGTTCAACCTGCTGTCAAATGCGGTCAAATTTACCCCTAGGGACGGGAGCGTGAATGTTCGGGTACGCTTGCTGAAAAGTGATGGAGTAGAGCGCGCCAATCATCCCTCATCCATCAGCTTTCATTCATCTTCTGATTTCATAGAAATCTGCGTTACAGACACCGGTCTCGGCATCAGGGAGGAAGATATCCAGAAGCTTTTCCAACCTTTCAGCCAGTTGCAGCAGGTGTATACCAAGAGTCATGAAGGCACCGGGCTCGGCCTGTCATTGAGCAGAAAACTGGTTGAACTGCATGGCGGCAGGATATGGGTGGAAAGCGCGTATGGCGTAGGCAGCTCATTTGGTTTCACTATTCCGCTGAACAGATGACTTTAACGTAAAGGGAAAATAAACATGGAAAAAACTATACCAACAATACTTTGTGCCGATGATGAACCGCACAATCTCATCCTGCTGGAAGCGATGCTTGCGCCTCGTGGCTATGAGGTGGAGACGGCGGAAAATGGCCGGGAAGCTCTGTCGAAACTTCGGACAGGAAAGATCGATATCTGCCTTCTTGATGTGATGATGCCGAATATGGATGGTTTCGAGGTCTGCCGACAGATCAAATCCGAAGAGGCTCATCGCCGCATACCGGTCATCATGATCACATCTCTCACAGACCGGGAAAACCGCATTCGTGGTATTGAAGCCGGAGCCGAAGATTTTATCTCCAAGCCATTCGACAGTAGCGAAGTGTTAGCCAGGATAAAAATGCTTCTGCATGTCAAGGAACTGAATGACCGGCTGAACCTGATGGCTCTCGAAGAGGTAATAGCGCACCGGCGCTATGAGAAGATACTGTTGGAGAAAAACAGTGAACTTGAAAATTTTGCCCATACGGTTTCGCACGACCTTAAAAGCCCACTGCTGACCATTCAGGCGTTCGCCGGTATAATAGTCAAGGATCTGGAAGCGGGCAATCTTGCCCGTGTTCGGGAAAATGCGAACCGTATCAGGAATTCGGCTGAACAGATGAACGCACTGGTCAGCGATCTGCTGGAACTCTGCCGGATCGGAAAAACCATTGGCGCATCTGTTCCGATCGATATGAACCAACTGGTCAGAGATGTGCTGACGCAACTTGCCGGCCCGCTTGACAATAGTCAGGTATTGACGATCGTGCAGCCGGATCTTCCCCGTCTGCATGGCGATCCGACCAGAATGGCGGAGGTCGTGCAGAATCTGGTCGAGAACGCCATCAAATATATGGGGGATCAGCCTTACCCCCGGATAGGGATCGGAGTACGGTATGACGGCGCCGAATCCGTTTTCTTTGTCTGCGACAATGGCGCCGGTGTCGATCCAATTCACCATGAAAGAATATTTGGCCTCTTCAACAAGCTGGATGCCACGAGCGACGGAACCGGCATCGGGCTGTCACTGGTCCGACGGATTATAGAAGTACATGGCGGTCGGGTATGGGTAGAGTCTGATGGCAACGGACTAGGCAGCAGCTTCTGTTTTACCATCCCGGAAGGAGAACAATCATGAATAAGCAGACAGGGAAGATCCTCTGCGTAGATGACGAACCTCATAATCTCATCCTGCTGGAAGCGATGCTTGCGCCCCGTGGCTATGAGGTGGAGACGGCAGAAAATGGCCGGGAAGCTCTAGCAAAACTTCGGACGGGAGAGGTCGATATATGCCTTCTCGATGTGATGATGCCGGATCTTGATGGGTTCGAGGTCTGTCGCCGGATCAAGGCAGATGAAACACTCCGTATCATTCCTGTCATTATGATCACCGCGCTTGCCGATCGGGATAATCGTATACGGGGGATCGAAGCCGGCGCCGAGGACTTTATCTCCAAGCCATTCGACAGCACCGAGGTACTTGCCAGGATCAAAATGCTCCTGCGGGTCAGGTCGCTTAATCTGCAGTTGCTCCAGGCAAAGGATATGGCTGAATCGGCCACCACGGCAAAAAGCGTTTTTCTGGCGAGTATGAGCCATGAGATCCGCACGCCGATGAATGGCGTCATCGGTTTTGCCAATGTGCTGCTGGATACGGAACTGACCGGAGAACAGCGGGAGTATGCGGAGCTCATCCGTAAAAGCGGTGAAAATCTGCTGGTTTTGATCAATGATATCCTTGACTTTTCGAAAATTGAGGCAGGCAAAGTTGATATGGAAATAATCCAGTTTGATCTGAGAACAACAGTGGAAGATACCGCCGAACTGCTGGCAATGCGGGCAGCGGAAGCGGGACTGGAACTGATATGCCAGATCAACCCGGTTGTGCCGTCGCATCTTAAAGGCGACCCCGGACGGCTCCGTCAGATCATTACCAACCTTGCCGGCAAT
Source organism: uncultured Geobacter sp. (assembly GCA_964418315.1). Taxonomy (GTDB): domain Bacteria; phylum Desulfobacterota; class Desulfuromonadia; order Geobacterales; family Pseudopelobacteraceae; genus JACRCG01. The sequence continues at coordinate 18,659 of CAYQMO010000046.1, forward strand.
GCCATAAAATTTACCAAAAAGGGTGAAATAGTAATCAGCGCAGAGCTTGAAGCCGATTCGGGCGACTCCGCACTGATCCGCTTTTCCGTTAGAGATACCGGCATCGGCATTCCTGAAACCAGGCTCGCCGCTATTTTTGAGCCATTTACCCAGATGGATGGCTCGATCACGCGCAAATATGGTGGAACCGGCTTGGGGCTGACCATCAGCAAACAGCTTGTTGAGTTGATGGGAGGAGAAATCGGTGTTAACAGCGAAGAAGGAAAGGGGGCGACCTTCTGGTTTACCGCACGGTTCGAGAAGCAGCCTGTTGATGCTTCAAATACCCTGGAGATTCCGAATCAAACCGATATTACCTCGGAACGGATTCTGATAGTAGACGTAAACGCCACTAACCGGATGCTGATGGCAAACCTGCTGGACAGTTGGGGGTGCCGGTTTGATACTGCCGATAACGGAGAATCCGCTCTTGAGCTTCTGCTTGAAGCGGCGCAGAAGAATGATCCCTTCCGCATCGCCCTGTTAGAGCAAAAAATGCCGGGCATTGACGGTCTGGAACTTGGCCGCCGGATCAAGGCTAATCCACTTACAGCGCCTACCTTGCTGATTATGGTGAAATCACTTGGGCAGCGGGGCGATGCTGTAGCCATGGAGCAGATCGGTTTTACCGGTTATCTGACCAAACCGCTTCGTCAATCTCTCCTTTATGACTGCATTACGCTTGTACTCGAACGTGCAGATCAAACTTTCTCAAAACAAGCATCCGGTGTTTTGGAAACATCGGAGGTTTCTAGAGGCATTGTCACCAGACACACCGTTGCTGAATCAACCGAACAGGGGTTTCGCCTTCTGCTGGTGGAAGACAACGTCATCAACCAGAAGGTAGCTCGGGTGCTGCTGAATAAACTGGGTTACAAGGTGGACGTCGTCGCCAATGGCCTGGAAGCGCTTCGCGCACTTGAGCTGATCGACTATGATCTGGTGCTGATGGATTGTCAGACAGGAGTTTAAGGATAGACGGGGTCAAAACAATATAACAATAAATAATAACAGGTAGTTACGCGTGTACCTTTTGTAAGACCCAACTGCGACAATCTGCTAAAGGGTCTTACAAAGCTACAGATGAAGCTTGTAATAGATTGTTATCACATAGTTAAATTGATATGCAAGAGATTTTTAGTAGGGTCTTACAGCGCTAAACATCGTAAGTAGCTGATACTATAGCATAATATATCGGCTAACCAATGCTTATCCTTAAACTCCTGTCGGAACCGTTACCGAGGAGGTAGCGGCATACATCGTCAAGCTTCTCTGCTC
>CAYQMO010000047.1:0-19820 GCA_964418315.1 uncultured Geobacter sp.
GCTGACTGAAACTGAGCGGATAAAGAAAGAAGTACTTGGGAGTGCTCTTGCACAATATTACCCTGACAGTGAAAAAGATATTCCGCCAAAAGGAAAATTAGGTGAGGATGAACGGATCTATGTTTTTGTTTCATCCTCGATGCCGCTACAGACAATCAGAAATTATGCCGCTTCAATTTCAAGATACGGTGATCCGAAGATTATGATGGTATTGCGCGGTTTTGTTGGCGGCGTGGGGAAGATTCAGCCGACAATCGATCTGGTTGGCCGGGTAGTGCAGCGTAATCCGGCATGTAATTCTGTAAAAGAAGGAGAGTGCGAAATATTGCCTGTGCCATTTGGAGTAGATCCTCTTCTGTTTCGGCGTTACGGGATTGATCGTGTACCTGCAGTTGTTTACGCTCGTGGTGTTAAGGCTGAAGATACCGGTTTAAGTGAAGGTGATGACAAAAATGCCATTATTGGAGAATTTTGGAAAGCCTTTGGTGATGCCAGTCTTGAGTACATTGTAGAGCAGATGCAAAGAGAGTCCGGTTCGCAGGGACTGCTACAACTTGTAGATTCTTCGCGATGAGCAGATTACCCTGCGTGAGCAGTCTACATGATATGCATGACAGATGACCGCCCACGTTTTCGAAATTAGGGATGTAGAATTTATAAAAGTACCGTTTATAAATCGTAGGGGCGAATAACATTCGCCCTGTTCGGATCATGAATGAAGCCCATTATTATCGGTTATCCCAACAGGGCGAATGTTATTCGCCCCTACATAAACGGTATATCAACAATTTCCACATCCCTTAGTATGTTTGTTGACCACGTCCAATATCTATGGTAGGAATTCGCCTCTCATTTTTACGAGGTACTATTTATGACGCTGATGGAAGATGACCTACTGGCTACGCTGAAAGAATTACTGGAATCATCTGAAATAATGACAAGTGGTGCAAAGTTTTCGGCTGACGAAATGGTTCGGTATAAGCAAGCAATTGAGTGCGCTAACCGAGCCATTACGCTTGCAGAGAGCTCAAACAGATAATTGGGGATATCATCCCATCCAAAATCAAGGAGAGAACATGACAAAGGCAGAGTTTGTGGCAAAAGTTGCGGAGAAAGCTGTACTGAAAAAGTCGGATGCAGAGAAGGCAGTCAATGCTTTCCTGGAAACGGTTACTGAGACTTTGAAAGCTGGTGACAAGGTGGTCTTTACCGGATTTGGTTCATTTGAAGTAACTGAACGTGCTGCCAGAGAAGGCCGCAATCCCAGTACCGGAGAGAAAATACTGATCAGTGCGACAAAAGCTCCCAAGTTTAAAGCTGGTAAGGGATTGAAAGACGCCGTTGCGTAGTCTCTGCTGATCAAATTGCAGAAAGTCAATAGCCACGTCGTAAGATGTGGCTATTGCTGTTTCTATGATTAAAATGATGAAATGTAATATCGTCGAAATAGGAGAGGAATAGTTTGAAAACCACTTCACAAAGAGGCTTTCCTGTGGAATATTAACAGGAAATCTGATATGTAATCACAAGTGATTTTAAATGATTATGATGTGATATGTTAACTGGGGGATTCATTAGTGAGGCTGATCAAGAACAGTGGAAATGATCGAGTAATTGATGAACTGCGCTCTTGTTTGTTGCCCCAGTCGAGTATTGATATTGCAACGCCAAAGTTCTCTCTTTTTGCTTTTGCTGAGGTTCGCACTCTTCTCGATAAACTCGACCGGTGCAGGTTGGTTATTCCCTCTTCAATAGACACCAATCTATCCATGCTCGGCTCAGAGTCCGACCGCCCCTTCCGCAACCGTCTTCAAACCCGCTGGCTGGCTCGCACTTGTAGCGAGTGGATTCAAAAAAATGTCGATGTTCGTGGTGCCCCGTCAATTCTGCCTCAATCGGCAATCATAGCAAATCATCCCGATTCCCCTCAGCAAAGGATTGTCACCGGCAATTGTCCTTTTACTACAGACGGTCTTGGCCTGACACCTGGCAACCAGTTCAGTCTCATTCAGTGTGCCGAAGGGCCGGATGAGTCAGCCATGCTGGGAGCTTGGTTCGCCGCTCTCTGGAGCAGCTTGCCTGCGACTGCCGAGGCAAAGAATAGCTTTCTGACTTCTCTTCAAGATCTGACCTCGCATCGTGACCCATTCACCATTTACACTCTGATTCTTCATCACATGTTTAAAGATCGCGGCGAAGAGCTTGACGAAGACCAGATCGTTAAATCCGCGACCGGCATAAGGAACACGATTGTCTGGAAAAAACTCTTCAGGTTTCAGCGTGACGGCGTTGTCGGCGCAATCGACAAGCTCAACCGTTTCGGCGGTTGCATCATCGCCGATAGCGTAGGCCTGGGCAAGACTTTCGAGGCGCTGGCTATCATCAAGTATCACGAGCTCCGTAACGACCGCGTCCTTGTGCTCTGTCCGAAGCGTTTGAGGGATAACTGGACCATCTATAAGGCCAACGACCGGCGTAATATTCTGGCAGCAGATCGTCTCAACTACGATGTTCTTAATCATACCGACCTGTCCCGCGATGGTGGATCATCCGGAGATATTGACCTGACCCATGTCAACTGGGGCAACTATGACCTGGTGGTCATCGATGAGTCACATAACTTCCGTAACAAATCTACGCACAAGGGTAAGGAATCCCGTTACGACCGCCTGATGCGCAAGATCATCAAGGAAGGAGTCAGAACCCGTGTGCTCATGCTTTCAGCCACGCCGGTCAACAACCGCCTGGCTGATCTGCGTAACCAGATTGCTTTTGCCACTGAGGGTGATGATACTGCACTGCTTGAGTACGGCATTACCAGTATCGACAGCACCACTCGGCTGGCGCAAAAGCAGTTTAATCGCTGGCTTGATCTGGAGGAAGCGGAGAAAACACCATCCCAGCTTATTGAGATGTTGGGTTTCGATTACTTCACCCTTCTGGACCAACTCACCATTGCCCGTTCACGCAAGCATATAGAAAAGTATTACGGTATCAGTGAAACTGGACGTTTCCCGGAACGCCTCAGGCCGATCAACATCAAACCTGATGTGGATCGCGCCGGTGAATTTCGCTCCATTCGCGACATCAACACGGAAATCCGCCGTTTGAACCTTGCCTCTTATGCACCGCTCCGTTATGTACTACCTCATAAACAGGCTGCCTACGATGCCAAGTACAGCACTCAGATTCGTGGCGGTGAAAGTTTTTTCCGCCAGGTTGACCGCGAGGAGAGCTTGATCCACCTGCTGCGAGTCAATGTGCTCAAGCGTATGGAGAGCGCTGTTTCATCCTTTGCACTCACAGTACATCGGCAACTGAAAGATGTGGAAGCCACGTTGGCTCGGATCGAAGCCCATGCCGAAGAGTTCGAGGAAATCAATATCGCCGACGTGGACATCGACGATCCAGCTTTCGAGAGCCTTCTGGTCGGTCGCAAGGTAAAGGTACTGCTGGGGGATGTGGACCTGATCCGCTGGAAACAGGACCTCATCGAGGACCGTAACCGTCTGGCGACCTTGCACGCAGCAGCCACACAGGTATGTGCTGCCCGGGATGCCAAGCTGGCTGCGTTGCAGGAAGTCATCATCCACAAGTGCCTGCACCCCAGCAATCCAGGTAATCGTAAGCTCATTGTCTTCACGGCATTTGCCGATACCGCCATGTACCTTTACGAGCAACTGGCGGCCTGGGCTAAAGAGACGCTTGGTATTGAAACGGCCCTTGTAACAGGTGCCGGCCGCAACCAGACCACAATTCCCGGTCTTCGTAAAGATCTGGCATCGATACTGACGACATTTTCACCGCGCTCAAAAGAACGTCCGGAAGACCTTGCGCACGAAGGTGAATTGGATCTGCTGATTGCCACTGACTGCATTTCTGAAGGTCAGAACCTGCAGGATTGCGACTGGCTGGTCAATTACGATATCCACTGGAACCCGGTACGGATCATCCAGCGTTTCGGGCGTATAGACCGAATCGGTTCACCCAATGACCGGATTCAGCTCGTCAATTTCTGGCCCAATATGGAACTGGAAGAATACATCAACCTGGAACAGCGGGTCAGCGGGCGTATGGTTCTGCTGGACATCTCAGCAACTGGTGAAGAAAACCTGATTGAGCAGCAGTCCGGCAACCAGATGAACGATCTGGAGTATCGCCGCAAACAGCTCCTGAAGTTACAGGATGCAGTGATTGACCTGGAAGACCTCTCCACCGGTGTTTCCATTACCGATTTGACTCTGACCGATTTCCGTATCGACCTGGCCCAGTATCTCAAGGCCCATCCCGGCAAGCTTGAAAATCTTCCGTTGGGAACCAGTGCCGTTACCACGACATCCGAGGCGGAGATTGCGCCTGGCGTTATCTACTGTCTGAGAGCAGAAGGTATTGCTGCCACGAAGGTTGCAGAGTCTGGTTATCCGATGGCACCCCATTACCTGGTGCATGTTGGTGACGATGGTGCCGTGCTGTTGCCCTACACGCAGGCCAAACGCATCCTTGATCGTCTCAAACGTTTAAGTCTTGGTCGCGACCTGCCAGATGCCGGGGCATGTGCCCGTTTTGACAAGTCCACCCGAATGGGGGAGGACATGCGTCATGTGCAACGACTATTGGCAGCTTCGGTTGCCTCCATTGTCGGCAAAAGTGAAGAGCGGGCGGTTGCCAGCCTCTTTTCACCGGGCGGCACCCATGCCATTAAAGGTGAGTTTGCGGGTATCAATGATTTCGAAGTGGTTGCGTTCATGATTGTGTTGCCGGAGGGGGCTGCATGAGTCAGAAAAGACGGATTTTTATAAGCTCGGTACAAAAAGAGCTTGAGTTGGAACGGGCTGCTATTGCAGGACTTATTGCCGCCGATCCTTTTTTATTACAGCATTGCATACCGGTTTTGTTTGAGGATGAGCCACCGCCATCGCGTCCGACATCGAAGCCATATCTGGAGGCACTGCGCGACAGCGCCGTGTACGTTCTACTTATCGCCAATGAATACGGTCGCCCTGATGGTGAGCTCTCGGCCACACATCACGAATACCGCCTTTCCCAGGAGCTTCAACTCCCAACGGTAGTGTTTCTCAAGGGGGCTGAAGATGCCGGCAGGTCATCTGAAACCCGTGCTCTGGTCGAAGAGATAAAGCGAGCAGGTCACACCTATAAGCGATTCCACGACCGTGAGGATTTGAAACCGAAAATGCTCCGCGTAATCGTGCGTACACTGGCCGATGAGTTCGGCATCAGCGTCACGGACGCGGAGGTCAGCGAAGGTGAGCATCAAATCGAGTCTGCTTCCGCTTTTGAGACCACTGTGCTGAATGATGTTTCAGTCGCATCACTTGACTAGGAGTTGGTAGCCGCATTCAATCATCGGATTGCCGCCGCCGATGACACACCGGAATTTGCACCAGCCGCGCTGCTTCACGCCCGCGGACTTGCCGTACGAGGCTATAGTCCTGATGCCTTTCTGACAACCGCCGCCGCATTTGTGTTGTTTGGTTCCAGTCCGGCCCATCGTTTCCCTCAATGCGAGATTCTCATTGATGCCTATGACAATATACGCATCACCGGTCGCCCCAAGGGCCAACTCAATATCAATGCTCCGTTGCCCCGGGCCTTGGAGCAGATATTGAAATTCATCGATGATCATACGTTCCATCCACGTCGCGTCGTCGGACTCAACAATCTTCGCCTCGATGAATATCCCCTGGCCGCCCTTCGCGAAGTTCTGCTTAACGCTGTTGCCCACCGCAGTTACGATGACGCTTCACGTAAGGTCTTCGTGCGCATCTTCCGCGACCGGGTTGAGATTGCGAGTCCCGGTTACCCCCTCAAGCCCCTCACATTGGCAAAACTTCGCCGAGGCGGTTACCGTCCGTGCTCACGCAATCCCCTCATCGCACAAACCCTTGCTACCCTCGACAAGATGGAACAGCGCGGTAGTGGCTTTGCCCGCATGCGCGATGCCATGCTCGACCATGGGCTTGACGAGCCGAAGCTTGACCAGCAAGATGGTTTTTTTGTCGTCACGCTTCCCGGTTCGGATGGTGACTATGATCGGATCAGGACGCCCGACAAGGTGGCAGGTGCTATTACACCAGCCATTGAGGCACGTTTAAATGAACGACAAAAGCGAATCATAATGTATATGCAGGAGCAGGATAACGTCACCAGCGGTTGGTGTCGCAGCGAATTTGGTATCACCTACGATACAGCCAACCGTGATCTGTTAGAGTTGGTAGAGGCCGGTTTGTTGATGCGTGTGGGACGTGGGCGCGGCACTCGGTTTGAGCTCGTCCAAACCCAGCCATAATCTTCCGAAATCTTCCGATAATTGCTGGAAATCTTCCGATGCAAAGGATTTTTAGGGCTTTCGGCCATAATCGTAAGGTAATCGTAAAGTAAAATTCTGTAATCGTTAGGTGGATGGCCTGGGTTTCATCCGATAATCATCCGATGTTTTTTGATAATCATCTGATTCTGTATTGAGGCAATGTGAACGAAACCGCCATTATAGCTGCCTTGTCACTGCCATCAGGTGCACTGGTAAACCAGCGAGTACCAAAGAAGATGTTGGTGGAGAATGGTGCGCCAACCGCTGCCGACAAACGACGGATCAACGACGGCATTGAGGAGATTCACTGGCTGGCGGCACTGAAGCCGAACACCATCGGCGTGCCGGAATACAGTGATGATGTCCGGGAATACCTAGAAATTGCTGTGTTGTCGGTCATACTACGGCCTGATGCCAAAGCTGGCCGACTGGCTGAACTGATACATCGCGCAATACCGTACCCTCTAATTCTTGTTCTGTCACAGGAGGGGCAAACAATCCTCTCTCTGGCGCATAAACGCCGGGCGCAAAATGAAGCGGGAAAGTTTGTTTTGGATGGCGATGTTGTTGAAGTGACTGTTTCCGGTAATGCGCCGTTGTCTGCCGAGGTGAACAGGCTTTTTCTGGATGCAATGGTGCTCGGGAATCAGCCGAGAGCCAATCTGTTGCTGCTGTATCAGGGATGGATTGAAACACTTGTTGCACTGCAGGCGTCACAGCTTTCCGGAACCTTTATTCAGGCCGTCACAAATGAAGCGGCAATTGCCCGACGGGAAGCGCTGCAAAGGTGCAAGGCGTTGGAGACGGAGATCGCTGTTCTGCGGAACGCTGCTGTAAAAGAGAAACAGATGGCCCGGCAAGTGGAGTTGAATCTTGTAATCAAGAAACTTGAAGCTGTTTTGGTAGAGGCGGCCGGAAATTTATAATCATCAGTGAACCCTGCGGATACAAACGGGTTATTTAAAGATTACACGAATTAAACGTCAGTTGGGGGAACTAATAATGGCTGACCGCGCACTAAACGAAGCCTTTGAAACGACTGGCGAATGGTTTTTACCTGAAGATCCTGCCCGCATGATTGCCGGTAGTTTGAGCTACAGCCCTAAATGGACCGAGCTTCATTTGCATGAACCTTTACGACCGCTACGTGGCACTATTCGTGTCAGTGACAACGATCAAACTTACTCCGTAATTTACGGAATAACCCGTGAAGGTGAGGCAATGACGTTGTTGAATGCACAGCGTATGGGCCAATCTTTTAATTTTGGCTCAGGCGGATTGCGGGAATCTGAGCGATTGGTAACTTCCTGGCTTATAGTCGGCAATCACTTACCATCTGACTTTGTTTACTCAAAAGTGCGTTTTCGTGTTCCGGGTCTTCAAGTATGGTTATCCCGCCAGATTATAGATCAATCATATACACAGAATGAAGAAACCGAAGGCAGTTCCTTGTCATACGTCGTTAAAAGTTTGCCAAAAGAGACCATGATTATTCCCACTATTGGAGCAAGTTTGGATTGGGGGTATGACAGTTACTCAAAGTGCGACAATTATTCCTCGATTGCAGTTACCATTTCAGGGTGGGTAACTATCAAACCTGATGTGCCACAAGCCATTGAGTGGTATCTCAAACAACAAAGTAAAATCACAACAATTCTTTCCTTACTCGCCGGAACCTCCATGTCGCCTGACTGTATTCAGTCCTCAATTGGCGAGCAACATCACAAGGTAACAATGTTGATAACCTTGCGTGAAGCGAACTACTGCACTTACAGCAACTTTCATGATTTTTTTATGATGCGTGAAGGAATGGGGATTGAGTTTGCCGATGTTTTGTCACGATGGTTCGAGATATACCCAAAGGTGCATTTGCCCAGCCAGTTAGCATTAAGCGTATTGTCGTCGGACAAATTGTGGTTGCATGTCGAGTTTTTGTCGCTAATGCAGGCTTTGGAGGGTTTTCATCGTGGGTTGTATGATGGGCTTTACACGGACAATTCCAAATATGATTTGGTTAAAAAGGCACTCGGTGACGCGATTCCTTCAGACCTTGCCTCTGACCACAAGGATGCGTTGCGCTCGCGCATCCGATATGGCAATCAAGTTTCGCTCAGCAAAAGATTGAATGAATTGGCAAATATTATGTCAGAACCAATTCGAATGGCTCTATTTGGTGGTAAAGGTAAGCTTCCCAGAAGTTGGATTGATACGCGCAACTACTATACACATTGGGACGAGGAACTTCGCACACATGTACTCGACAACCAAGGTATGTATAACGCAAATATTCGTATGCGGCTTTTTCTGCGTACTTTATATCTTAATCTGATGGGCATACCCCAAGAAAACATACTTTTGTCTCTTCGCAATACGAGCGGTTCATCTCAGCATCTGGCACAGATCAATGCAAGAGAGAGCAACAATACGTCAGGAAGCTTTATGTCGATTCAAGAAAAAGGGACTTGAGATTTGAACGGTGAAAATGGTGTTTAGAGTGGAAATAGGGGCGTCTAAGTGACATGTTTGACTTGAAGGGTATAAAAATCAAACAGCGAGGATGCAATCCAAAGGTTACCTTCTCCAAAACGGCAGACCAGTTTTAATATCGGTTGAGGTATAAACTCTATGAATGACCATATTGTAACTGTAGAACAAGAAATACAGAACCCATTTATGGGCCGTCCACACGTTGTGATTCTTGGAGCAGGGGCAAGTGTAGCTGCCTTCCCAGATGGAGATTGTAACGGTAGAAAGTTGCCAGTGATGAACGACCTTGCTCCTACACTTGGGCTCTCTTATGAACTTGATAAGCACGGGATTGCGCATGATAATCGTAACTTTGAAGACATCTATAGCGATCTACATACCGGTGGCAAACATCCAGAGCTTATTGATGAAATAAATGAGAAAGTTACAGCATATTTTTCGGAAATGAAACTCACTTCAATTCCATCTATTTATGACCATTTGGTATTGTCTCTTCGACCTAAAGATGTAATAGCGACGTTTAACTGGGATCCGTTTTTGTATGATGCCTGCCTGCGTAATTATGAAAAAGCTCCTTTGCCAAAGATTTACTATCTTCATGGAAATGTCCGTATAGGATATTGTCTCATCCATAAGCGTAAAGGGTTGATAGGTAGCAATTGCAGCCAGTGTAGCAAACCTTTTACGCCTTCAAAGTTGCTGTTCCCGATAAAGCAAAAAAATTACTCAGATGATCCATTCTTATCAGCTGAATGGGACGGCCTCAGACATGCCCTAAAGAATGCGTTCGTTGTTACTATTTTTGGCTATGGGGCACCAAAGTCTGATACAGAAGCAGTTGGAATAATGAAGCTCGCATGGGGAGAAATTGAAAAAAGAGAATTTGAAGAAATTGAAATAATAGATATTAGAAATAATGATGATTTAAGACAAACTTGGAGCGATTTTATTCATACGCACCATTATGAAACTTCCGATAGTTTTTATGATTCTTGGATTGCAAAACATCCCAGAAGAACTTGTGAAGGCATGTGGAATCAACTCTTGGAAGCTAAATTCGTCAGTGACAACAACATTCCTGTCGATTCTGACTTTCCAGCATTACATGAATGGTATATGCGACTAATTGAAGTCGAACTTGCAAAATCAGATTAACCACCGTATAGGCAGGGCTTTACCTGGTCAATCCGGTGCTTTAAAACATGGATATCTAAAAGTTTCAGGAGTCAATAAATGGAAAAAATGAATGGCCAATCCGCCGATATCGTGACGGACAACATAGACCAGTTAAAAGTTCTTTTCCCAGAGGCATTCACCGAAGGGAAGGTTGATTTTGATGTGTTGAAGCAACTCTTGGGTGGAGTGGTGGATGAACGTGAGGAGAAATACGGCCTAAACTGGCATGGCAAAAAGGCAGCACGACAGATAGCGCTTACCCTTTCTACCGGCACACTGCGCCCCTGTCCCGAAGAGAGTGTGGATTGGGACACGACGCAGAATCTGATGATCGAAGGGGATAATCTGGAGGTATTAAAACTGTTGCAGAAGAGCTACTCTGGCAAAGTTAAGCTTATCTCAATTGACCCACCGTACAACACTGGCAGAGATTTTGTGTATCCGGACAATTTTCATGACAACATTAAAAATTATCTGGAATTGACAGGGCAGGTTGAAGGCGGGACTAAAATAACCAGCAATACAGAGGCCAGTGGGAGGTTTCATACAGATTGGCTGAATATGATGTACCCACGGTTGAAGCTGGCGAGAAATCTATTGAAAGAAGATGGTGCTATCTTCGTTTGTATTGCTGACCATGAGATTCACAATCTTCGAGCTGTCATGGATGAAGTTTTTGGTCCTGAAAACTTTATCGCAACTGTAATCTGGCATAAAATGGATAGCCCTAAGAATACAGCGATTCATTTTAGTGAAGATCATGACTACATAATTGTTTTTGCGAAGAATGCTGGAGTGTGGCGACCAAAAGGATTGGAACGTACTGAGGAGATGATAGCTCGTTATAAAAATCCGGATAACGATCCAAGAGGGGTTTGGTTACTCAGTGATTTGGCCGCAAGAAATTTTTATGCACAAGGACGTTATCCAATAACTACAAAAAGCGGGAAAGTTATCTCGGGTCCACCTGCTGGAAGCTACTGGCGGGTCAGTAAGGAAAAATTTGATGAATTAGACCGAGACAATCGTATCTGGTGGGGTGACTCAGGAGATAATCGCCCTGGGATAAAACGTTTTCTTACTGACGTTAGACAAGGCGTTGTTCCACAGACTTATTGGCCATGGAAAGATGTTGGGAGTACCCGCAACTCTAAGCAAGAGCTAAGTCAAATAATGGGTGCAACTAGCGGTGAAGACCTATTTATCACACCAAAACCAACTAAATTAATTGAGAGAATTCTACAAATTGGTGCTGAATCAACAGATGATATTGTACTTGATTTCTTTGGTGGCTCTGGAACAACTGGACATGCAGTTTATTCAATAAATTCAAAAGATGATGGCAGTAGAAAATATATTGTTGTCCAACTTCCTGAACCAACTGGAGACACAAAATATCCGACAATTGCCCAACTTACCAAAGAACGCCTCCGACGTGCGGCCAAAAAGATAAAGGATGAAAATCCTCTCTTTGCTGGTGACCTCGGTTTCCGCGTCTTTAAGCTAGATTCATCCAATATCCTCACCTGGGACCCGGATCGTGACAATCTGGAGCAAACACTGCTGGACAACCTGGAGCATATCAAGCCGGGCCGGAGCGAATCAGACATCCTGTATGAACTGCTGCTGAAGCTGGGGCTTGATCTATGTGTCCCCATTGAAACCCGTTCTGTTGCCGGGAAGAATGTCCATGCAATTGGCGCTGGTGTCCTGTTGACCTGTCTGGCCGAATCAATCACCCGTGAAGAGGTGGAGTCTCTGGCGCTTGGCATTATTGCCTGGCACAAGGAGCTTGCCCCGGCTGGCGATACTACCTGCGTTTTCCGCGACAGCGCCTTTGCCGATGACGTGGCAAAGAGCAACCTGTCTGCCATTCTCTTCCAGCATGGCATTGAAAACGTCAGGAGTCTTTGAGTCGGGGGGGAAAATGACCAAAATTGTAAAATCACCAATCAAAAATCAAAAATCAAAAATAGATCCTTCCTCTAAAGGTGTTTCGCTATCTGTATTGTTGGGGCAACTGCGCTCTACCATAGCACAAGCACGACAGCAGGTGCTGCGTGCTGTTGACGCAGTACAGGTACTTACCTGCTGGGAAGTTGGCCGGCATATCGTTGAATTTGAACAGGGTGGCGCCGACCGGGCTGAATATGGCAAGAGGTTATTGCCAACCTTGGCTGACGAGCTCACGGCGGAATTCGGCAAGGGTTTTGATGAACGAAACCTGCGCCATATGCGGGCGTTTTACAGAGTATTTCCAATTTGGAACGCAGTGCGTACCGAATTGAGTTGGACCCATTACCGGCTGTTGCTGCAGGTTGACCATCAACCTGCACGTGAATGGTATCTGAACGAAGCTGTCTTGCAGAACTGGAGCACCCGCGCGCTGGAACGACAAATCGAAACCCTTTATTACGAGCGCCTGCTGGCCAGCCATGATCGTAAGGCTGTTGAGAATGAAGCAGTAAAAAATATCGCTCCTCTGCAGAAAGATCCGCGTGAATTTGTGCGCGATCCGGTGATGCTGGAATTTTTGGGTCTTGCTGGTACCGGTAAGCTTCTGGAGTCACGACTTGAGCAGGCGCTTATGGACAAGTTACAAGAGTTCTTGCTGGAATTGGGCAAGGGTTTTGCTTTTGTGGCTCGGCAACAACGTATCAGTACAGAATCTACCGATTTTTATATTGATCTGGTTTTTTACAACTATTTACTCAAGTGTTTCGTATTGTTCGATTTAAAATCAGGAAAGCTTACCCATCAGGATATAGGGCAGATGGACATGTACGTGCGAATGTATGACGACATTAAACGCGGACCGGACGACAATCCAACAGTAGGCGTTATTCTCTGTGCACGTAAAGATGCCTCGGTAGTCCGTTATTCCGTATTGCACGAAAATGAACAGTTATTTGCCAGCAAATATAAGCTGGTACTTCCTTCAGAGGAAGAGTTCAGGCTTGAACTTGATAGGGAACGACAGATGATTGAAATAGCCAGTAAGGTGCAGGGTAAAACGAAAAAAAGTGGCGGTAAAAAGCCATGACATTCCACTTCGAGCCCAATCGGCTTGGATACATGCCTTACAATACTTGGATAGCTAGACAAGAAATGAGGCTATCCTATCGTTTTCATAGTTTTCTAAAACGTTCAATTTTTTATTTTTAGAAAAAAATCGAGTAATACGACCAATTCTCTCCCCAAATGGGATAGAATTCACCAATTTTTAAAGCGCTGTCGGATGTAATCTACTATTTCGTGTAGTTCGTGTTTTTCGTGGCAAGAGGCCTTTTAGAATTATTGTTTTCTATCTGCGAAAATCTGAACTTATAGGTCGCCCATTGGGCGACGAATCTGTGAGTAGCGGTTTAAAGGAGGGATACATGCTTTACCTAGGCCATTTTTCTTTTAGCGAGATTAACGACGATGACGACGGCAGATTCGGCCACTTTTCCTGTATGGTTGAAGCCAAGAATCCTGAAGGTGCTGAAAAGGCATTTAAAAAGCTGATTCTGGACTTGCGGAAGAAAAAGAAGCTGTTCACTGAGCCGGCGGATATCTATCTTGATACGTTTATTGAATTGGGAGCACTCCCCGCAACTGGAGTGGTCACTGAATATGCTTCATACAACAGGGAATATGCACCAGGACGTATTTGTACTCATCTTCCCCATGAAGACAAAGGTGAATGCAAACCATATTTTTGGTATCCGGAAGACCGACCGGATATAGCTGAAAAGATCGATGCTGAGGAGGGTTTTGAAAATGTTCCCTTCGTTTCCTTTGAGCCAACTGCTGCTCAAATAAGAAAAGCAGCTTTGTTGAAAGCACAAAAGGAACTAGAACAACAAGCCGCACGTTTGGCAGCTCCAGAGAAGAAAAATCCCTTTGCCAGAAAACACCACTGGTAATATGCCAGCGGTTTACAGTCCGCTTGAGGAATACATGAAACTCCACTTTGAACCAAATCTCGACTATCAGCTTCAGGCAATTGAAGCTGTCTGTGACCTGTTTCGCGGGCAGGAAATCTGCCGTACCGAATTCACTGTTACCCATAGCACCGTGGGCAGTCAGATAGCAATGGACTTCGCCGAAAGCGATCTGGGTATCGGCAATCGCTTGACCTTGCTGGATGACGAAATCGTCAGGAATCTTGAGGATATTCAGTTGAAGAACGGACTGGCACCGTCCGGATCACTTTCCTCCGGTGACTTTACGGTGGAGATGGAGACCGGGACCGGCAAGACCTATGTGTATCTTCGCTCGATCTTTGAATTGAACAAGCGCTACGGCTTTACGAAGTTCGTCATTATCGTTCCTTCTGTCGCCATTAAAGAAGGGGTCTACAAGTCTTTGCAGATGACCGATGATCATTTCCGGGGTCTGTACGCCAACACGCCGTATGAGTACTTCATCTACGATTCTTCCAAGCTGGGGCAGGTGCGCAATTTCGCCACCAGTCCCCAGATTCAGATAATGATCGTTACGGTCGGAGCTATCAACAAGAAGGATGTGAACAACCTCTACAAGGACAGCGAAAAAACCGGCGGCGAAAAGCCCATCGACCTGATCAAGTCAACCCGACCCATCCTGATTGTTGACGAACCGCAATCTGTTGACGGCGGTTTGGAAGGGCGCGGTAAAGAGGCGCTGGGCGCTATGAACCCGCTCTGTACCCTGCGCTACTCCGCAACCCATGTGCATAAGCACCATATGGTCTACCGGCTGGATGCCGTGGATGCCTACGAGCAGAAGCTGGTAAAGCAGATTGAAGTAGCCTCGGCTACCATTGACGGGGGACACAACAAAGCCTTTGTGCGCCTGCTGTCCGTCAGCAACAAGCGCGGTGTTATTTCCGCAAAGGTTGAAGTGGATGTGGAAGTTGCAGCGGGACGGGTTCAACGCAAGGAGTTGACGGTTCAGGACGGGGATATGCTGGAGTTGACCACTAATCGGCCAATCTATCATGACTGCCGGATCGGCGAGATTCGCATTGAGAAGGGCAACGAGTTCATTGAGTTGCGCGTGCCAGGTGGTGAGCTGTATCTCAAACCCGGTGAAGCCTTGGGAGACGTGGAGCCGCTTGCAATCCAACGGGAGATGATACGGCGGACTATAAAGGAGCATCTGGACAAGGAAAATAGGCTACGCCCTCAGGGGATCAAGGTTCTGTCGCTCTTTTTCATAGATGCGGTGGAGAAGTATCGCAAGTACGACGAGGATGGAAACCCGGTCAAGGGCGCGTATGCTCGTATCTTTGAAGAGGAATACAAACGGGCCGCACACCACCCGGACTACACAACCCTTTTCAAAGAGGTTGACCTTTCAAGTGCCGCCGAAGAGGTGCATAACGGTTACTTCTCAATCGACAAGAAGAAAGTTGGCGGTAAGACCGTCGAAGTATACAAGGACACTCGCGGGGACTCCAAGGCTGATGATGACACCTATAACCTGATCATGAGGGAAAAGGAGAAGCTGCTGGGCTTCGAGACTCCGCTGAAGTTCATCTTCTCTCACTCTGCCCTGCGTGAAGGGTGGGACAATCCCAACGTTTTCCAGATATGTACGCTGCGTGACATCCAGACCGAACGGGAGCGTCGCCAGACCATCGGCAGGGGGCTGCGCCTCTGTGTCAACCAGGAAGGGGATCGATTGCGAGGTTTTGAGATAAATACCCTGACCGTGATTGCCACCGAAAGCTATGAACAGTTTGCCGAAAATCTTCAGAAAGAGATTGAAGCAGATACGGGGATTAAATTCGGAGTTGTGGAAGAGCACCAGTTTGCAGGCATAGGCGTGAAAGGTGAAGCGGGGCAGCAGGCACCTATGGGCTTCGACAAGTCAAAGGCATTATGGGATCACCTCAAATCACTTGGACACATCAATACCCACGGCAAGGTTCAGGATACCCTCAAGAAAGCGCTCAAGGAAGGGACTCTGGCGCTGCCGACGGAATTTGAACCCCAACGGCACCAGATTGTCGAAGTGCTCCGGAAAATCACCGGGCGACTGGAAATCAAAAATGCCGATGAGCGCCACCCGATAAAAACCAGACAGGCTGTTCTAAAAAGCGAAGAGTTTAAGGCTCTGTGGCAGCGTATCAGGCACAAAACCACCTACCGCGTTGAGTTCGACAACGAAAAGCTCATCGAAAAATGTATTCTCGCCCTGAGAGAGGCGCCACCCATCGCCAAGACCCGCCTGCAATGGCGCAAGGCTGATATTGCCATCGGCAAGGCAGGTGTGACATCCACCGAACGTGGTGGAGCATCAACCGTTGTGCTGGAAGAAACAGAAATTGAACTTCCGGATCTCCTGACCGAGATGCAAGACCGAACCCAGCTTACCCGCCGCACAATCCAGCGGGTTCTTTCGGGCAGCATGCGACTGAAAGATTTCAAACGGAACCCCCAGCAGTTCATCGAACTGGCCTCACAGGCAATCAACCGTTGCAAGCGGATGGCACTGGTTGACGGCATAAAATATCAACGCCTCGGAGATGAACAATTTTACGCACAGGAGCTGTTTGAGCAGGAAGAGCTTAATGGCTATCTGAAGAATATGCTGAAGAACACACAGAAGTCAGTTTATGAGCATGTGGTATATGACTCGGATACCGAATGCACGTTTGCCGACCAGTTGGAAAAGAATGATGCCATCAAGGTCTACGCCAAACTGCCGGGATGGTTCAAAGTGCCGACACCTCTGGGGAGCTACAACCCGGACTGGGCAATTTTGGTGGAGAAAGATGGGACTGAGCGGCTGTACTTTGTCGTTGAAACCAAGAGCAGTCTCTTTACCGATGACTTGCGCGACAAGGAAAGTGCCAAGATCAAGTGTGGAGAGGCACATTTTGCTGCACTGGCTGTTGGGGAGAATCCGGCGAAGTATGTAAAAGCAGCCAGCATCAATGATCTTACAGCATATTGCTGACAGAAAAAGGAGAACAAAATGAACCACACAATCATCAACGCCATCCAACAGAAAAAGCTGGTTTCTCTTTCCTATGACGGGATAACTCGTACCGTTGAACCTCATGCTTACGGAGTCTCCAGCAAAGGCAACGAACTGCTAAGATGTTATCAAGTAAAAGGTGACCACAATTCCGATAAACCCCACGTTTGGGATTTGCTTACAGTTTCAAAAATAATTGCCTTAACCGATACTGGGGAACACTTCGCAGGTGCAAGACCAGATTACAAGCGAGATGATAAAGCCATGCAAACCATTTACGCTCAGCTCTAGCCCGATACCGCAATCGCTCAGCCCCGGTTCCACGCATTGCTGGAGAGTTGTGAATTGTACATTTTAACCAGTTGGACGTTTGCATAACCTTTTCATATGTTTGACATCCTGTATGGGAGAATTTCTAATGATTATTTTGCAAGAGATACTTAAATGGTCAAAAGGACTTCCTGTATGGCAGCAAGACGCTATCGCTAGGCTCTATACGAAGATTGACCTCACATCCCAGGACTATGACGATGTATATGCGCTACTCAAATCTGACCACGGCATTGTCGATACAAAAGGCAGAGTTCCCAAAACACTCGCGGACGAGCAAGTTGCAGCCCCACAGTCTATAGATAGGCTGGTACAACTTGCCGCAATTAAGAATTTTCGCAACGTGAACGCATTGGCGGAAGGCCAACGGCTTCCAATCAATCCAAGCGGTCTTAGTGTTATCTATGGTGAGAACGGTTCTGGCAAGTCGGGTTATTCGCGAGTATTAAAGAAGGCCTGTCGCGCCCGTGACCAACGCGAACCCATTCACCCCAACGCTCACATAGAACCAAGCAAAACCGGCATTCCGCAAGCATCCTTTGAGCTCATTGTGGATGGCACCCCTCTCGAAGTTGAATGGACATTGGGCAAGGAGTCGCCCGAACAGCTTTCCTCGATTGCAATCTTCGATTCACATTGTGCTCGTGCATACGTCGACAACCATGGCGATTTCGCTTACGTGCCATATGGCCTCGACATCCTCGAAGGTTTAGTGAATGTTTGTACGAAACTGCGGGGCATGACAACGAAGGAGCAAACTGACAATAAACCGAATGTTGAACTCTTCGCAGCGTTGGGCAAGACACAAACACAGGTTGGCAAGCTTCTCGCGTCACTTTCAGCAAAAACTAAACCGCAGGACATTGAAGCACTGGCGACATTGACTGAAGCCGACCAAGAGAGGTTAGTGACACTCAACAAGACACTTGCCGAGGCAGACCCCAAACAGAAGGCACAGATTCTTAAGCTTCGGGCAACACGTTTTGCAAACCTCGAAACTCGTATTGGTACGGCTATCGATCTGGTCAATGACACCAGAGTTACTAACCTCAAATCTCTCATTGAGAAATCGAAAGTAGCAAAGCAAGCTGCTATTATTGCAGGACAAAAATTTAAAGAAACGCCGGGCCTTCTTCCTGGGACAGGGGGCGAGGCGTGGAAGGTGCTTTTTGACGCAGCACGTGCCTTCGCAGTGGAGTCACACCCAGGGAAAACATTTCCACACTTGGGACCAGAATCGGCCTGCCCACTTTGCCAGAAACCTCTTGATCTTGATGGAGCCGCAAGGCTTGAAGCGTTCGAGACCTTTTATCAGCAAGCGGCTGAGAAAGCCGATAAAACCGCACGAAATTTGGCCATCGAGGCTTATCGGGCCATTGAGCAGGCGCAGCTTGATCTCCAAATTGATGAGACTTTGGTAAAGGAGCTTGAAGGTGTGAATCAGAAGTTAGCCGATGATTGTATTAGTCTCCAAAAGGCCTTATTAGATCGGAGATCTGCCATCCTCGAAGCATCGAAGCCTGGGAATGATTTCGACGCGATCCTCGTGTTGTCTCAGGACCCTCGCGAAGTTTTAACGAACTCCAACACCAAGCTTCTCGTAGAAGCCAAGGGTCTTGAAGATTCCATGGATGAGAAGGCCAAAGCGGTATTGGTCAGTGAAAAAGCTGAACTAGATGCACGACTCAGACTGTCCGATCTGAAAGGCGCAGCATTGGACGCCATCGCTAAATTCTTGTTGATTGATAAACTCAAAGCCTGTTTTGATGCAGCAGCCACAACCGCAATTTCTAAAAAGTCCACGGAGCTTTCCAAAAACATCGCGACTCAAAAGGTTGCCGATGCTCTGAACAATGAGTTGAAAAAACTAAATGTTCACGAATTGAAAGTGATGATGAAACCAGAATCGCCTGGGGGTAAGACACGATTTAAATTGGTGCTGGAAGTCTTGGGAGATGCAGCAGCAAAAGACATCCTAAGCGAGGGTGAGCAACGCGCAATAGCGATTGCTTCGTTCCTCACCGAAGTGAACCTTAGTAAACTACGTGGAGGGATTGTCTTCGATGATCCCGTTTCCTCTCTGGATCATCGAAGACGTTGGCATGTTGCGAAACGTTTGGCCGAAGAGGCACAGCAACGGCAGGTGCTTGTCTTAACTCACGACATCTATTTCCTCTGCATCCTTCAACAAGAAGCGGAAACTGCAGGTATTGACCTCTCTCCACAATGTATTCGTAAGACTCCGGCAGGGTTTGGTGTGCAAACCGACCGATTGCCTTTCGATGCCATGAGTACAACCAGGCGTGTTAAATCCATTCGCCTTATGCATGAAGCAACCGCGAAAGCTCATAAAGCAGGCGATGATGACGAAGCAACACGGCTCACACGTGACACCTACTTCAATTTGCGTCTTGCTTGGGAACGTGGCGTCGAGGAAGTGCTCTTCCAAGGAGCTGTTACGCGATTCGATGAGGGGATTTCCACCCAGAAACTTAGATAGTGCCGGGCCGAAATGACTTTATCTGCAATAATAACGAATAGTTATAGA
>CAYQMO010000048.1:0-19648 GCA_964418315.1 uncultured Geobacter sp.
AATTCTCAACGACGAGAGGTATAGCCATCCTGTTCCATTGGTACAGCGCCGGATGGAAGCATTGTGGTTGAAAAGCCACGATCTACCACATGCGCAGATTGCTAAACTGGTTGGAATTTGTGACAATACCCTCCGAGATTATTTTCAACTTTATCAAGATGGTGGTATTGAAAGTCTGAAAACTGTTCAGTTTTATCGCTCTCAAAGCGAGCTTTGCAACCATGCCACCTCCCTGGAAGCTCATTTCAGAAAGCATCCACCTGCAACTATCAAAAAGGCGCAGCATGAGATTGAGGCTTTGACAGGCATTAAGCGAAGTCCCACGCAAGTGAGGAACTTTTTAAAAAAAACTCTTGCTGAAATGTCGCAAGGTCGGAACGATGCCAGCCAAGGCAGACCCTGAAGAGCAGGCGCAGTATCTAAAGGAGACTCTACAGCCACGACTGGATGAGGCCAAAGCAGGTATCCGTGCTGTATTTTTTGTCGACGCAGCGCATTTTGTCCTCGCACCGTTCTTGGGCTTTCTGTGGTCGGTAACCCGCTTGTTCATACGTGCCCCGGCTGGACGGCAACGATTTAATGTTTTGGGAGCGCTGAACGCCATCACTCATGAGCTGATCAGTGTCACCAATGACACATACATTACAGCATGCGAAGTCTGTGAGCTCTTGCATCTCTTGGCGGCACAGAAGCTGGATATGCCAATTACGCTCTTCTTGGATAATGCCCGCTATCAAAAATGTGCCTTGGTCATGAGTACTGCTGAACAGCTTCATATTGAACTATGCTTTTTACCGACCTATTCACCAAATCTCAATCTGATTGAAAGGTTGTGGCGTCATGTAAAAAAGGAGTGCTTATACTCGGTATATTACCCCAGTTTCACACCGTTTAAAAATGCCATCGTGAATTGCCTGACTCAAACTCAGAATAAATCAGCACTCAAGACATTGTTGACATTGAAATTTCAGTTGTTCGATAAAACGCAAATCTTGCCCGTGTGAGGTATATCAGGCAACTGAAACGCTTGAATGAGATGAGAGTGCAGCTTTCCATCGATAACTTTGGTACCGGATATTCCTCACTCGGTAATTTAATACGTTTCCCTGTAAGTCGGTTGAAGATCGATCGTTCATTTGTCAGTAAAATAGAAATGTATGCAGATGATGCGGCAATAGTGGCAGCAACAATATCTCTGGCCCATACTCTCGGCAAGGAAGTCATTGCCGAGGGGGTCGAAACCGAGGCGCAGTCAACGTTCCTCATCAACCAAAAATGCGACCATTTGCAGGGACACTTTTTCAGTATTCCCCTGGAGGCTGAGAAGGCTGCATAATTCATTTGGAACAATCAAATGTATCATAATACTGCACTTTAATTACCAGGAGAGAGTATATTCTCGTTCCCACGCGCTGCGTGGGAATGCAGTTGTGGCGCGCTGCGCCACGAGTTGACAGTAAATGCAACCTTATTAATTGCAACATAATTTATTTGATCCTCTACTCTGCTGGACACAGGGCGCAGCGCGCCCTGACTGCATTCCCACGCAGCGCGCGGGAACGAGAGGGAAAATAGGGGGCTAAGCTTGAGCAGACCATCCAATACGGTTAAGGCACAGACCAATTACAGCATCCTCTTCCTCATATCCCTCATCATAGCCGGTCTGGCTGGCAACTACTTCAAATACCCGATCTTCCTCAATATCGATTTTCTCTTCGGCAGCATCTTTGCCATGCTGGCGTTGCAGTTTTTCGGGCTAGGCCGAGGGATCATAGCTGCGGCCATAATTGCCAGTTACACTTACTTCCTTTGGAACCACCCGTATGCCATAATTATTCAGACGGCAGAGGTCATGGTGGTGGGATACCTGTATAGCCGCCGTAAAGTCGGACTTGTAATGGCCGATATGCTTTTCTGGCTCATCATCGGCATTCCGCTGGTATATCTTTTTTACCATGTAGTCATGCATATACCGAATAGCAGCGCTCACTTGACCATGACCAAACAGGCTATGAATGGCATATTCAATGCTCTGTTAGCTCGACTGATATTTATTGGCTATTCCTTACGCACTCGTACATCGCTCATCTCATATCGCGAAATAGTTAATAATCTGTTTTCTTTATTCGTACTATTCCCAGCCCTTATTCTAATGATGATTGGCAGCAGAACAGATTTTGCCGAAACAGACATTCGTATTCGATCCTTTTTGAGGCAGGAAGTAGAGGAGAAGTCTTATCAGGTAAAAAAATGGTTAGATGGCAGAGATAAAGTGGCTGTAACTCTGGCGGATATGGCTGCTTCACGAACTCCCCTTGAAATGCAAACTCATCTGGAGCAGGTCATAAAATCAGATGATAATTTTCTACGTATCGGTGTTTTGGATAAAGAGGCTACTATTGTTGCGTATTTTCCGTTAATAGACGAGCTGGGGAAGAAAAACATTGGCAAAAACTTTGCTGATCGCCCCTATTACCAAGTACTCAAACAATCTCGTAAACCAATGCTTTCAGAAATGGTCATGGGGCGTATAGGTGTTCCAAAACCTTTTGTTGCTATGCTTGCGCCTGTAACTATTCATGGAGATTACAGTGGCTGTGTCACCGGAATCCTAAACCTTGACAAGATTCGGGAAGATCTGGACAAGAGCACATGGCATGGGGTGTTCTACACTCTGTTGGATAAAAACGGCAATGTCATAATGACTACCCGTGCAGATCAGAAAGTAATGACACCCTTTGTGCGCGAAAAGGGGACTCTACATCGTCTTGATAACGGCGTTAGCCAGTGGATACCGACACTCCCGCCGAATACCCCTGCGTCAGAGCGCTGGAAAAAGTCTTCTTATGTCGCGGAAGCTGGCATGGGTTCTCTGAGTGAGTGGAAATTGATCCTTGAGCAGCCGGTGGCACCATTCCAGAAGGAAATATTCGATAACTATACCGGGAAATTTATCCAGCTATTTCTTGTGCTGATGGTTGCCTTGGCCATATCAGAGTATTTGAGCCGCAGAATTATTACTTCACTGGAATCCTTACGCCTTATCACCCTCGGCATTCCGACAAAACTGGCAAAAGGAGATGATGATATTTGCTGGCCGGAAACTGGTATATCCGAGGCAAAACAGTTGATAGATAATTTCAAAGAAACCACCGATTCTCTGGCTTCCCAATCCCGTGAGGTGCAACAAATAAACGAATCTCTTGAACAGCAGGTGGCGGAGCGCACTTCTGAATTATTTGACAGAGAAAGATTTATTGCCAACGTAATGGATTCGTTAGAGGCGAATATTGCCGTACTTGATACTGACGGAATCATTACGGCGGTAAATTATCGCTGGAAAGATTTTGCCCAGAAAAATGGTGTTTTCAGTACCACCGCTTTTGTCGGAGAAAATTATCTGGCCGAATGTAAAGCGAGTTGTGACAGGGGCGACAAAGATGCGAGAGCGGCGTTTATCGGTATCGACTCCGTGCTGCAGGGAAGGCAGGACAGCTTCACCATGGAATACCCCTGTCATTCGCCAAGCGAAAAGCTTTGGTTCATGATGAACGTAACACGCCTGACCGGCATCAGGCGGGGTGCTGTAATTGCTAATACAAACATTACCGATCGCAGACAGATTGAAGAGCTGCTACGCAGCAGTACACAGCGCTTCAAATCGATTATCGAAGCATCGCCGGTACCAAATGCACTGAACGACATCGGCATGAACATAACATATTTGAATCCGGCGTTTATCAAGACCTTTGGCTACACCCTGGAGGAGATACCGACTCTGGACGTCTGGTGGCAACTCGCTTATCCTGATCCTGCATACCGGCAGATGATTATCAGTGAATGGTCGTCACACTTTGATAACGCAAATAATGGTATATTCGAACCGCTGGAAGCTAATATCCGCTGTAAAGACGGCACAACCAGAACCGTTTTAGCAAGTGCCGCACCGCTGCAAGAGTCCTTTGTCGGAGAACATCTCGTAATTCTTTTCGATGTTACTGAGCGGATGCTCGCCGAAAAGGCGTTACAGGAATCACATAGGTTCCTTGATAGTATTATTGACCAAAGCGCGATCAATATGTGGGTCTCAGACAGCAAAGGGACTCTGCTTCGAGCCAATGATGCGTTGCGCCGGCAGCTAAATGTCACTGATGATGAACTGGTCGGCATTTATAATATATTTGAAGACCCGGTTGTTGCAGAGCAGGGCTTCTTGCCACAGGTACAAGAGGTCTTCGACAAAGGTCAGGCTACCCGCTTTACAATAAATTACGACACGTCTTACATTAAAAGCCTAAGCTTGGAGAAAAGATCACGGGCAATCCTTGAAGTAACCATATCCCCGGTTTTGAATGCCGACGGCGTTGTGACCAACGCCATTATTCAGCATTTTGATATCAGCGAGCTAAAGCAGCTGGAGCATGAGCTGAAAGAAGCCAAATCAGTCGCGGAATCTGCCAACAAGGCCAAGAGTGAGTTTTTGGCTAATATGAGCCATGAGATTCGTACACCGATGAACGGCTTGCTCGGTATGACCTACCTTCTGGAGAGGACTGACCTTACGCAAGATCAGCAGGAGTATGTGGAAGCCCTCAGACTGACCGGTAGAAACTTGATGTCACTGCTCAACGACATCCTTGATCTCTCCAAGATTGAAGCGGGCAAGATAACGATTGAACCGGCGGCATTTGACCTGCGCCGCTCAATAGATGAAGTCTATCTGATGCAGAAGTCAGCCATATTCGCCAAGAATATTGCATTTAAAGTCACTATTGATGAGGAGATTCCCCGTGTGCTACTAGGCGACCAGCTTCGGGTCAAACAGATCATTCACAATCTGCTTGGCAATGCCGCTAAGTTTACAAAACATGGAGCCATCACAATTGCAGTCCGATTACTTAAGCGGAACTATGGCAATCTTATCATTCAGATCTCAGTTACTGATACCGGAATCGGTATTTCAGAGGAAGCGCTGGATAGAATCTTTAATCCCTTTGTGCAGGAGGATGGCTCAACTACCCGTCAATTTGGCGGCACCGGGCTCGGTTTGACAATCAGCCGACGCCTCGCAGAGCTTATGGGGGGTGATATATCTGTCGAAAGCAGAAAAGGTGTTGGCAGCAGCTTTATTCTAAAACTTCCGTTCACCACCCCGACCACACTTCATACAACTGAAAATAATGCACCTTTAATTGCACCTATCTGGGACGCTCCCCCACTGCGGATCCTGTTAGTGGAAGATAACCATATCAATCAGCAATATTGCAGAGCGCTGCTCGGCGGTGATGGCCATGAAATAATGACGGCTGAGAATGGCGAAGAGTGTCTCGAAGCAGTTGATCGTGTTGAGTTTGATCTGATTCTGATGGATATACAGATGCCGGTCATGAATGGCGACGAGGCACTCCTTGCCATCCGCGCGAAAGAGGAGGGAACCTCTCACCATCAACGGGTCATAGCGCTCACAGCCCATGCGTTACACACCGACAAGGAACGTTTTCTTGCTGAAGGATTTGACGGATATCTGTCAAAACCGTTGGAGCAGGGGGAGTTGATTAATGAAATGAAAAGGGTAATGAATTTAACTTTTTATAGCCGTGAGAAGATGATTCAAAAGTAACTCTGAGGTATATTTATGTCGATAGTATTACTAGATAATCTGGCTTCGGGAATGGTTTTGGCTGCCAATGTACATGATAAGAGCGGCAGGCTTATTCTCGGCAAAGGTTCAGAAATTGAAGCAAAACATCTCATCATTTTCCGTACCTGGGGTATAATTGAAGCGGATATTGCCGGGGATAATTCAGCCGACGCGGAAGCTGTGCCGGATGGCATCACTCCGGAGCAATTTGAATACACTAAAAATATGCTTCTTCCCTTGTATTGTCATACCAATATCGAACACCCTGCTACCAGCGAATTACTTCGACTGGCGGTCATAAGAAAGGTGAAGCATGCTCACCAATAACGACAGGCCGATTACGATTGAAAGCATCATTGAGAAGACTGACACCCTGCCATCTCTGCCACTTTTCTATGACCGTTTGAATGAAAAAATCAATCATCCGCGTAGTTCTCTTGCAGACATCGGCCAAGTTATCGGTGAAGACCAGGGGTTGACGGTAAGACTGTTGAAGCTGGCTAACAGTCCGCTTTATGGTTACCAGGCCAATATAGATTCGATTACAAGGGCGCTAACGCTTATTGGAATCCAACAACTACGCGATCTGGCTTTGGCAGTATCGGTGATGGGCTCTTTTAGCGTTCCATCGGCTGATATTAATATGAAGTCATTTTGGAAACACAATATAGCGTGTGGCATTTTGGCGCGCAACATCGCCACCTACCGAAGAGAATTCAATCAGGAACGGTTTTTTGTATCAGGAATGCTGCACGATGTCGGAGTTTTGGTGATGTACCATGCAATACCTGATGTTGCCAGAGAAATTCGCAAGGAAGCCAAAAACCGTAGGGAGCTCAATTACGTCACTGAACGGAAACTTCTCGGCTTTGAGCATGGAGGAGTAGGAAGCTCACTCCTGGCAAAATGGAAAATCCCCCTTAACATCGCTGAACCGGTCGCACGCCATCACTCGCCTGATGCGGCACTAAAATATCCACTGGAAACTGCAACAATCCACCTCGCTGATATAATATGCCACACAATGGAATATGGCTTAACCGGTGATGGCCTGATTCCACCGGTAAGCGATACAGCATGGAGCATCCTTGATATTTCTGTAAATAAGCTTGATACAATCATAAAACACTCTGAAACACAGATTGAAGAAACCTTTACTGTGATGACGGAGGGGGCATGACGACTAACACGAGTAAATATTCCGAGTTGGAATTGTCTCTAATGCTGCGCAACGCTTACCTGGAGGAGGCAAACCGGCAGTACGTTTCTTTGCTGGACAACCTCGCAACCAGTGGCAATTTCCAGAATGATATGGGAAAAGCTGAGTGTGAAGAGGACATCTTTGAAGCAACCCTTTCTCATATACGAAGATTTTTCCCATTTGAGGCTATCGGGTGCCTTGCAAGTATGGATGATGGCTCATTCGAACTTGTGGTATGCAATCCGCCGGAAGCTCGCTTGTCTTTGATTGCCGAGACAAACCGTAAAATAATGGATGGCTCCTTTGCGTGGGCTCTGAACAGGAACCAACCCATGATTGTGCCCGCTGATGGTGCGTCAGTAACGCTTCTACACGCCATATCAACCAGAAAACGTATTCGGGGAATGTTTATCGGAGTAATGCCAAAAGAAACTGAACATATGG
Organism: uncultured Geobacter sp.; assembly: GCA_964418315.1. GTDB lineage: Bacteria > Desulfobacterota > Desulfuromonadia > Geobacterales > Pseudopelobacteraceae > JACRCG01. The sequence continues at coordinate 7,287 of CAYQMO010000048.1, forward strand.
ATGCATCCCTCCAGAACGTATTAACAATAATTCTCTTTACAACAGCATATGCTTTGGAAAGTCTGACATACCGGAGCAAACTGCGTGATAACCTCTCCACACTGGAAGAGTGTGTTCGTGAGAGAACCATGGATATTCAGACCGCCATGGAAATGGCTGAAGCTGCCAACCGTGCCAAGAGTGAGTTTCTGGCCACCATGAGCCACGAGATACGCACCCCGATGAACGGGGTAATCGGCATGACGGCTCTTCTGCTGGACACGGATCTGACTGAAACACAGTCTAAATATGCCGGCGCCATTCGCAGCAGTGGTGAGTCGTTGCTGACTCTGATCAACGACATTTTGGACTTTTCCAAAATAGAAGCCCGCAAGCTGGATATTGAAGATATTAGTTTCGATATAAAGAGAACCTTGGCGGAAGCAGCAGAGATACTTGTCGCCAAGGCTCAGGAAAAAGGATTGGAGCTATCTTATCAGTCAGACCCGCGTCTCCCTGACATGCTTAGAGGTGATTCGGGAAGGATCCGGCAAGTTATCATCAATCTGGCAGGTAATGCATGTAAATTTACCAATTCAGGTAAAGTACTTGTTTGGGCTGAACTGGAATCGGAAACCGATTCACGAATTGTGCTGCGCGTCTCCGTTAAAGATACCGGAATCGGTATTCCGCCTGATCGAATGGACCTCATTTTTAACCCGTTCACCCAGGCAGATGGCTCAACTACCCGTAATTATGGAGGCACCGGTCTTGGGCTTGCCATCTGTAAACAGTTGGTCGAATTGATGGGTGGGAAAATTGGCGTTGAGAGTAAAGAGGGGGTGGGCTCCACTTTCTGGTTCACTGTGGTTTTGAAGAAAACCGATGAAAAGCCTGTAGAAAAACCAGTTATAGAAACCTTCGCCTATATTACCGGTGCCAATAAGCGGGTTCTATTGGCGGAAGACAACATTGTCAACCAAATGGTGGCGGTTGGGCTTCTCAATAAAATGGGGCTTGCGGTTGATGTGGTTGCCAACGGCAGCGAGGCGGTAAAAGCGCTGGAATTAGTTCATTACGATCTGGTGTTGATGGATTGTCAGATGCCGGTAATGGATGGCTACGAAGCCACACGCGTTATCCGGGATTCGGAGTCAAAGGTTCTAAATCATGCGGTTCCGGTTGTGGCCATGACTGCGAACGCCATGAAGGGAGACCGGGAGAAGTGCCTCATGGCCGGTATGGATGATTTTACCAGCAAGCCGGTAACTCAGGAGGAACTACAGAAAGTTCTGGCGCGGTTGCCCTTTATACAAAATAAACGCACTCCCCCACTCGAAGAAACTTCAAGAGATATTAACGCTTCAGACCCAAATATTGAGCAGATAGACCATGAGGCACTGCGTAAGCGGTTCGGAGATAATCGGGAGTTTGTCAAAGTAATCATCTCAATGTGCCGTGAAGATCTCCCCAAACGGCTTGAGGCACTTGGCGAATTATTGAATCAAGGGGAATTCGGATCGGCCCGGATGGAGACCCACTCCATAAAAGGGATTGCTGCCAACGTGTATGCGTCGCCGGTAAAAGCAGCGGCAGCAGCTCTGGAACAAGAATTGTCGGAAGGTGATCCGGCTGATTTTGGCAGACTCTTCTCAGAGCTTGAGGCGCGAATAAAAGAGCTGCTTGCTGTACTGTAATTAACAGATTCACCTACGGAGAAATATCATGAATATAAGCACCACGGATGCAGAAGTCCAGGAACACTTGAGAAGCCTCACTGCGCTGTATGTTGAAGATGTTGCGATTATGCGTGTAATTGGCAACGAGTTGCTGTCACGCTTTGTCGGAAATCTAATAAGCGCTGAAAATGGTGCGGAAGGGCTTAAGGCCTTTAGAGAGCATAGACCGGATATCATCATAACTGACATACAGATGCCGATAATGGACGGCTTGACTATGTTGCGGGAAATTCGCAGCATCGACAATGACAAACTGGTTCCGGCAATAATACTGAGTGGATTGGAGGAAGTTGAATTACTGAAACGATCCATTGATCTTGATACTTACAGATATGTGATTAAACCTCTCGAACCGGTTACGTTCAGTGAAACTTTACTGGAGTGTGCGCGCAGGCTGCTGGTGGAGAAAAAACTGCGGGAAGCACACGATTTTGTAGAAACAATTGTAGAAAACGTCCGGCCGCCATTGATGGTTCTGAATTCCGAACTGAAAATTCTCTTTGCCAACGCCGGCTTCTACGAAACCTTAAAGTTGTTGTCTGAGGAAACTATAGGAAATTCCATTTACGATCTTGGCAATCGGCAATGGAATATTCCTGAACTGCGTCAGCTCTTTAACGACATTCTTGACAATAACATTTCATTCATTGATTTTGAATTTGAGGGTGATTTCTGCCGAATCGGCCATAAGGTTTTTCTGCTTAGCGCAAGACAGATCATCTGGGAAAGCGCAGCCTCAAACATCATACTTCTATCTTTGGAAGACATCACTCAGCGCAAGCAGGCCGAAACAAGGATAAATCAGGCACTTGCTGCAGCAGAATCCGCAACCAAAGCCAAGAGTGAGTTCCTCTCCAACATGAGCCACGAAATTCGTACTCCAATGCACGGTTTGCTCGGCATGGCACACCTTCTGGAGAGGACTGACCTTACGCAAGATCAGCAGGAGTATGTGGCAGCCCTCAAACTGTCTGGTAATAATCTGATGTCGCTGATCAACGATATCCTTGATCTCTCCAAAATCGAAGCGGGCAAGGTAACGATAGAAACGACCGAATTTAGTCTGCGTTGCGCGATAGATGAAGTCTATATGATGCAAAAGTCAGCCATATTCTTCAAAAATCTTGCATTTAAAGTAACTATTGATGAGCAAATCCCCCACTTGGTACTGGGCGATCAACTGCGACTGAAACAGATCATTCACAATCTACTTGGCAATGCAGCCAAGTTTACAAAACAGGGTGGCATCACTATTGCTGCCCGGATCCATGAGCGCTATTTCGAGGGTTGCATCATTGAGATTTCTGTTACTGATACCGGCATCGGTATTTCTGCGGAGGCGCTCGAAAAAATCTTTAATCCCTTCGTTCAGGAGGATGGCTCTACCACCCGTCAATTTGGCGGAACCGGACTCGGACTTACTATCAGCCGACGCCTGACAGAGCTTATGGGTGGCTCCATATCCGTGGAAAGCAGTCAGGGTGTCGGCAGCACCTTCAAACTGATACTTCCGTTCACTATCCCGACCGTACTCCATACACCTGAAATCAAAGCACATCTGACCGCACCTCTATGGGACACTCCGCCACTGCGAATCCTGTTAGCGGAGGATAACCCTGTCAATCAGATATATTGCAGAGTGCTGCTTGGCAGGGATGGCCATGAAATAATGACGGCTGAGAATGGCGAAGAGTGTCTGGAAGCGGTTGATCGGCTTCAGTTTGATCTCATCCTTATGGATATACAGATGCCGGTGATGAATGGCAGGGAAGCGCTCCGCGCCATCCGGACCAAGGAGGAAGGAACCTCGCGCCATCAACGGGTCATAGCGCTAACGGCTCATGCGTTGCATGGCGAAAAAGAAAATTTTCTCGCTGAAGGTTTTGACGGTTATCTGTCAAAACCGATGGTACAGGAGGAGTTGATCGTTGAGATGAAACGGGTTATGAATTTAACTTTTGGCAGCAATTAGATGGGGATATAGTGAATTTTTTCAGCATTAGAAGCAGACTGCTGATTTCCACTACCGTTTTTTTAACGATGGTATTGTCAATCGTTGCTATTTGCACTTTCTTCTATTTCAAGCATGTGATGCGGGAGGAAGTACTCTCCAGATTGCATGATGCAGTTAGCGTTGCTGCCCGTGAAATGGAAGAAGATATTGAAAAAAGTCATAATTCACTGATCAAAGCGGCTGATCAAGCTCCGCACGATATCACATCATCGCACGAGACTGCGCAAAAATGGCTCGATAGTCGCCGGGAACTTCATCCCTATTTCAGTACCCACATAATCATACTTGATAAAGATGGTGTGATAATAGCTGAACATCCTCGTGGATCAGTAGCAATTGGTGCATCACGGGCATTCAGAGACTATTTCAAAACGCCCAAAAGCAGTAACAAACCTTATATCTCGGAGCCATATATAGCTTTATCGACCAAAGAACCGGCTATAATGATGACAGCTCCCCTAAGGGACGGCTCTGGATCAGTCATCGGGATACTCTGTGGCAGAGTCGATCTTTATAACAGGGCGGGGGTACTGCATTCCCATCAGGATACCAGACTTGGCAACGGAGGATACCTTTATCTCATAGACCAGAACCGCACCATGCTCATGCATCCAGACCGCTCGCGTGTCATGACGGTGAGCGCCAAACCGGGCGAAAACAAGTTGTTTGATCAGGCTATGAAGATAGGTGATATTTCCGGAGAAACCATAAATTCCAAGGGAGTACATGTTCTAACTTCTTTCAGGCGCCTGGCAAAAACAGGCTGGATTATGGGAGCCAACATCCCCGCAGATGAAGCATTCAAATCGGTCAGATTATTCAGAAATACATTTATTCCCGGAATAGTGCTGACACTTATTGCTTCTATCGTGCTTGTTTTCAAAATTGGATCAACCATCGTTAAACCGCTGAATTCATTTACGGAGCAGATCAAGAGTCTTATCTTGCCCGGTTCTGACCGAAAAAGACTTAACTCAACTCGTGCCGATGAACTGGAACCTCTTGCAGAGGCATTTAACACTCTGCAAGAGGAGGTGCGGAAGCGAGAACTGGAATCTGTCGCTGCAGCAGACCTTCTTCGAGAACGGGAACACTTTATCCGGGCAACACTTGATGGATTGAGTGCTCACATCTGTGTGATTGACTCTCAAAGCAAAATAATAATCACCAATAAAGCCTGGAATGATTTTGCAATCGAAAACAGTGCGGCGACAGGGACATGCGGTACTGGAACCAATTATATCGAGGTATGTCAGGCAGCGTGTGATAACAGGGAGTCATTTGACGATATTGCCACTGCGATCAGGGAAGTTATGGACGGAACTATCACGGAGTTTGTTAAAGAGTATCCGTGCCATTCGCCCGACACCTGCAGATGGTTCATCAGCAGTTTCAGGCCGTTCACAGTTTCCGGCGCCAATTACGCTGTAGTTTCTCACGAGAACATCACCCAGCTTAAACTGACCATGGAAGACCTCCAGAATGCGAAGGAGAACGCCGAAAAAGCAACCCAGGCAAAAAGCAACTTCCTCTCCACCATAAGTCACGAAATCCGTACTCCAATGAACGGCGTGGTCGGTATGACAAGCCTGCTGCTTGAAACGGACCTTAGCAAAGAGCAACGAGACTTTGCTGAAATAGTCCGCAAAAGCGGCGAGCATCTTCTTGGTTTGATCGATGAGATCATGGATTTTTCAAAAATTGAGGCGGGAAAACTTGATTTGGAAATGATCGAGTTTGATCTGCGCAACTCGCTGGAGGATACCGCAGAGATTCTGGCTCTGAGGGCTGAAGACAAAGGGCTGGATCTTTTCTGCTTTATAGATCCGCGTGTTCCAATGACTCTGAAAGGGGACCCAGGGCGAGTGCGTCAGGTTCTTACAAACCTGATAAGTAACGCCATCAAGTTCACGCACAAAGGTGAGATAATCGTCAATGCCACTTTTGTTGCCGAACAGGACGACTCTATAACGATATTGTTTGAGGTGCATGACACCGGGATCGGAATATCCGCACAACACCAGGAAGAAATATTTGCTCCATTTACCCAGGTGGACAGCTCAAAATCCCGTAAATACGACGGTGCCGGACTGGGATTGACTATATGCAGGCAACTTGCCGAACTGATGGGAGGAGAGACCGGTGTAACCAGCCGATCTGAATCTGGATCCACTTTCTGGTTTACAGCTCTGTTTCAGAAGATTCCCAAATTAAACAGCCCTGCAGTCAAAGAGACTGCTGTTCCTTTACATGCCGATATCAGTGGTACTTCTGTGCTCGTGGTGACCGGCAGTTCTACAAACTGCAGCCTGTTGACTGCTCTGCTTGATCAATGGGGATGCCGTTATGAAACAGCAAGAGACGGAGATGAGACCCTTTCGATTTTGTCGGAAGCCGTCAATAGAAATGCCCCTTTCCGGGTGGTTTTGATGGATGAGAAATTGCCCGGTATTGAAGGTAGTGAGCTTGGCAGAAGAATCAAAAACGATCCACTCCTGAAGTCAACCCTGATGATAATGCTGACAGGAGCAGGCAAGAGGGGAGATGCTGCCTCACTCAAACAGATAGGCTTTGATGGATATCTGGTCAAGCCTGTACGCCAGGAACAGTTGTTCAGTTGTATTGCACTGCTACTGGAGAGAGCTATTGTACCTGCTTTGGAGCATCAGCCGCAGGAGATTATCACCCGTCACACCGTAGCTGAACATTCTGTGCAGGGGATCCGTATTCTGCTGGCTGAGGACAATGCCATCAACCAGAAAGTAGCAATGAAAATGCTGAGTGGACTAGGTTACAAGGCTGATGCCGTTATAAATGGGCTGGAAGCTGTTCGTGCTCTGGAACTAATCAACTATAATCTGGTTTTGATGGATTGCATGATGCCGGAGATGGACGGGTACGAGGCGACCGCTGTAATCAGAAATCCGGACTCATTGGTGCAAAACCATGCTGTACCGATAATTGCCGTGACCGCCAACGCTATGGCCGGCGACCGCGAAATATGCTTGCAGGCCGGGATGGACGATTACATTCCAAAACCGATAAAAAAGGCAGATTTGGCCGCGATGATTGAAAAGTGGTGTATAAGCGGCAACGCGTAGCATCCCTAGACTTCTGATAATGGAAATAATAGTGTGTGTTTCCACAAAATGATGATAGTTACACCATGCAAGGAGAAATATCATGTCTGATGAAATAACCGTATTGGCAGTAGACGATGACAGTATGAACCTGGAGATGCTTGACCTGATGCTGTCAGATATGAACTGCACTGTCCTCAAGGCGGGTGATGGCCAGCAGGCTTTGAATATGATGGAAACGTATCCGAATATCGATGTTGTGCTGCTTGATCTGGAAATGCCGGTTATGGATGGCTACGAGACGATCAAACGAATCAAAGGGAACTACAGTTGGCTGGATATCCCGGTGATAGTAGTTACCGCAGGAACCACTGAAGTGACTCGTACTCTGGAGCTTGGTGCCAATGATTTTATGGCGAAACCGTATAACTCGGAAGAACTGTGCCTGAGAGTCAAGAACCATGTGCGCAGCAAAAAGTTGTCGGATATTACCAAGAATATGAACAGTATTCTGGAAAGTGAGGTCATCAAGAAAACGGCCGCCCTGCAAAAAGCGCTCGAATTTTCCCAGGAGACCGAATACGAAATATCGATACGTCTTGGCAAAGCCGCCGAGTTTCGGGATCAGGAAACCGGCATGCATACACGGCGTATCAGTGAACTGTCCAAGCATCTGGGGCAACTGGCAGGCCTTACCACGGAGCAGTGCGAGATACTGCGCAGAGCTTCGCCGCTGCATGATGTCGGGAAAATAGGCACTCCGGACAAAATACTGCTGAAGCCGGGGAAACTTGACTTCGATGAATTTGAGATTATGAAGCAGCATACGATAATAGGTGGTGAGATACTGGCAAATTCCGGTTCTTACACGATACTGTCAGCCGGTGCGATCGTGGCTATGCAACACCATGAGAAATGGGATGGCAGCGGCTACCCCAATGGCCTTAGAGGAGAGGATATTGATATCTTTGGCCGGATTGTTTCCATTGTTGACGTTTTTGATGCTTTAAGCTCTGAGCGACCCTACAAAAAAGCCTTTCCCCTGGATAAGACGCTCAAGATCATGGAGGAAGGGCGAAACACTTCTTTTGACCCACACCTCTTTGATCTATTCATCAACGATATTGAATTTTTCGTTAAGATCAGGGAGGCTCTGAAAGATACACCAGTAGAGGATCAGATGAGTATTAGTGAAGCAGAAATGCTGACCTGAACCATGAGCTGGGAGCGCGGACATCCTGTCCACATTCGGGCGGATTTATGCCCGAATGGTTTTTTGACTTCAAAGACTATTTCAAGCGATACACCCGCTTGAAAACGGACAGGATGTCCGTCCTCCCAGAACAACCCAAGTAGCAACGAAGTAACATAATTCAAGGAGGCTTTACATGTGTAACATTTCCCGTATCATCGCCCGCTCATTGTTGGTATCACTTCTGCTGTTTGTCTCCGCGCTGCCGGCACTGGCAGCGTCAGCTCCGAACAACCTGCTGATCTACTGTGGTATCACCATGGTACGCCCGATAACCGATATTGCCCGTCTGTTCGAGAAACAGGAGAAAATCACCATTGCAATTGCTCAAGGGGGATCGGAAGACCTGTACCAAAGTGCCAAAAAAAGTCTTCAAGGGGATCTTTATCTGCCGGGTGAACCGATTTTCCGCACGAAACATCAGGCAGAAGGACTGCTTGGCGAATACCGCAATCTGGGGCTCAACCAGATGGGTCTGATCGTACAGAAAGGTAACCCAAAAAAAGTGAAGCCTGATTTGAAAGAACTGCTGCGCAAGGATCTTACCGTGGTTTTAGGCAGCAGTGAGAGCGGCAGCGTTGGAGTGGAGGCCAAACGAATTCTGACGGAGGCCGGTCTCTATACAAAAGTTTCTGCAAAGGTGGAGCAGATGCTCCCTGACTCACGAAGCATCGTCACCGCCATGAAAAAAGGCGAGGCTGATGTCACCATGAGCTGGCGTGCCACCGGCTTTTTTCCGGACAATGTTACCTTCCTTGATGTGGTTGATCTTCCTGCCAGTGTGGCGACACCTCAAGAGTTGCATCTGACCATGCTGACGTTTTCAAAAAACAAGGAACTAACCCGAAAATTCATGGAGTTTGCCGCCGGTCCCCAGGGTCAGGCCATATTCAACCGTTATGGTTTTGTTACCGCTACCAAGGTCGGACGCTAATTCCACATGTCGCCCCTTCCTGACCAGTCCAACCAGATGATGAGCTCCACCGCTCAGGCTTCCCGGTTATTGACACTACTACTTGGACTTTTTTTGGTCGGTTTTACCGCACTGATCACTGTCAACCTGGTAATCGGTGTACTGGTGGATGATCTGGGAAAACGTGGCGACAACGAACGGGCAAGGTTATATATCGGTGAAGAACTTGTTCGTTCCATCAAGGGCGTCGAGTTGGATTTCAACCGCATGGTCGCCTCGGTCAGTATCGGTGAGCAGAAACGATTGCGGACTAAAATAAATGAAAAGATCCTTAAGCTGGATCATGACCTGCTGATTTTAAAAGATGGCGGTCGCGTTGATCGTATCATTGACCTTAATATCGAGGGTGTAGATACAATCAACCAACATATCACATATACTCCTGGTCTTGACGATGCCCATAAACTCCTTGAACTGATTGAGATAGGTCCACACCTTGACAAGATCCGCTTAAAAGCCGAAGAACTGGCTTTAATGCTGGCCGATCGGGAGCAGGCACGTGAAACCCGCAATAGCGCCCGCCTGTTTTCTTTGGAAGAGCAGATAAATCTGTATTTTAAAAATATTCCGTCCCTGTTTGTCCGCTTGAATGAGAATGCTAATCGCCTTTATTACGAATCCAGCAACCGGATATCGGCTCTGGAACAGGAATTGTCAGCCAGACGCACAACCTATAAGCGCACCCAGGTCGGATTGGGTGCGGCCATTGTTATATTGGTTATGGGGATTGGCCTCCTGCTGGCGCGGCAACTGAACGCCGTCAATCGGCAGATGTTGCAGACCGCCGATGAAATGCGTATCGCTAAAGAAGTAGCGGAAGCAGCCAATCGTGCCAAGAGTGAATTTCTCGCTAATATGAGTCACGAGATCCGTACTCCGATGAATGGCATAATCGGTATGACCGATCTTGTGCTTGATACCGACCTGAACCATGAGCAGATTAACTATATTCGCTCGGTTAAAACCTCTGCCGACAATCTCCTCTCGATTATCAACGATGTGCTGGATTTTTCAAAAATTGAAGTGGGGCGCTTCGACCTGATTATATCATCTTTTCACCTTCGTAGTATGGTGGGGCTTGCTCTGCGGACATTATCCGCACGGGCCATTGAAAAGGGTCTCGAAATTGTGTTCTGTGTTGAGCATAATGTCCCGGACGCACTGACAGGCGATCCGGGCCGGTTACGGCAGGTATTGATCAATCTTGTCGGTAATGCCGTCAAATTTTCCGCGAAAGGTGAAATCAGCATTACCATCAGCCTGATAGAACAATCGATGGAAGGCGTTCTGGTTAGATTTGATGTTACCGACTGTGGCATAGGAATTCCTCCGGAGCAGCAGGAGCGTATTTTTGATGCGTTTGAACAGGGGGACGCTTCAACTACCAAACAGTTTGGCGGAACCGGGCTCGGACTTTCTATCTCGAAGCAACTGGTTACCCTGATGGAGGGTACTATCGACCTTACCAGCACACCTGGACAGGGGAGCTGTTTCGGCTTTACCGCTCTGTTCGGCTTGCAGGATGTTTCGTCAATCGTCACTCCAACAGTAGAGAATCTGGCAGGTGTTTCAGCGCTGATCGTCGATGACAACGCAATCAACCGCCAGATGTTGAGCGAATTTCTTGCCCGGTGGCAGATGGTCGTAACAGTTGCCCATGATGCTGCCGAGGCTATCGAAAAAATGGCACAACTGTCTGCAGAAGATGCTCTTCCCCGCATTGTGCTGACAGATATCAATATGCCGGATATGGATGGTTGGGGGCTGGCTGCCAGGTTACGCAAGGAGCAGGAATATGACCCTGTTCAGATTCTCATCATGCCCAGTTCCGGGACGCGCGGAGATGCCAACAGGTGCCGCGAATTGCGAATTGCCGGGTATCTGACCAAGCCGATAGTAATGGAAGAGTTACATGGCACTCTCACGGCAATCATCAGCGGAAAGCAGCAATCTGCTGAGCTGGTCACCCGCCATAGCGTTCGGGAATATCACTCCCGCTGTGCTATTCTGGTTGTGGATGATGTTGAGATCAATCGAGAGTTGCTGCGTGTGACTCTTGAAAAGCATGGACACCGGATAAGTTTGGCAGAAAACGGGCGGGAAGCGGTCGAGTGCTTTACGCAAGAACGGTTTGATATTATTTTTATGGATATGCAGATGCCGATTCTGGATGGCTACGGCGCCGTTCGGGAAATACGTGATATTGAGCAGGCTCGGAATATGGTGAGAACTCCGATTGTTGCCATGACTGCGTATGCCATGCAAGGTGATCGGGAAAAGTGTCTGGCCGCTGATATGGATGCCTATCTTTCCAAACCGGCCAGCGCAGCAGATATCGTAGCAACGATCACTCAACTGGTTCCGGAGCGAATACCACACAACAGCCATGAAAATCAGGCGGTTGACTCCACTCCTGAGCGCCCGAAAGATGATAATATCTGTGCGACGACCAACGAAGAAGCGATGCCGGTGTTCGACAGAGCCGAATTGCTAAAGCGTATCGGCGGTCGCGAGGAGATGCTGGGGCGGTTCATCGGAATGTTTACCAGAAATGTCTCCGGTTATATGGAGGCTCTTTTGTCTGCCGCAGAGCGGGGTGACAGCGAGCAGTTGCGCATTCAGGCACATACCATTAAGGGAGCAGCCGGCAACATTTCCGCCCGTCAGTTGAGAGAGACGGCTGCCACCATGGAGATTCACGCTCAGGCGGGGCGGCTTGATGACGCAACAGGACTGATACCGAAGCTGAAGGAAGACATGGCGGCTTTTGAGCGTGAAGTCGCGGGAAGCACTTTAAATGTAGTATTGTCGAATTGATTTTCAGAGCATTACTTTAGCCCATCCAATAAAAGCGACAATAGCAGCAAAAGCAATTTTTGTCGCTCCTTCAATATCTCCACCAATATCAGGCTGTTACATCCAATTTACTGCTATTCGTCAACTAACGTCGCTTTTCTGCCTTGCGGTCCCACCCTCATTTATCAAATGTAACTCACTGTAATTAATAATAAATTTTATATTTTTGCTGTTGGCACGCTAAGTGTACCTACTATATTAGGCAAAGCCGTATTCAGCCGGCAAAAATCAACAAACCCTCCACCGCTCTGCGGATGGGTAAAATTCAAACAATTGGAGAAAAGCGATGGCAAGAATTCTGGTAATTGATGATGAGCAGCTCATTCGCACTCTCGTAAATGAATTTCTCGTTCAGGAAGGCCACGAGGTGGATCTGGCGGAAAACGGCAAGAAAGGATTAAAGCTGATCGGGCTCAACCGATATGACCTGCTGATTACAGATATCGTAATGCCTGAACTGGACGGATTA
>CAYQMO010000049.1:0-19620 GCA_964418315.1 uncultured Geobacter sp.
GACACCTTTCTTGCGACAAAGTTTTTTTGAAACACCGTGTAAACATCCCGTTTACGGGGCTTTGTAAAGTCATGCGTTAGCACTGTAGAGGAGGTCTGGTATCACTGAACCCTATTCTACTCGTAACTCTGATTTCTACAACTCTTCCGGAGTAAATGCGACAACGTCGTCTATTGACTCAGCTCCAGCCGTCAGCATCACCAAACGATCAATCCCCAGGGCTATTCCGGCTGAATCCGGCATTGATCCGAGCGCATCGAGGAACTGTTCAGGAAGGGGAAGAACAGACTGTCCGGCGCAACTCCTGGCAACATTGGTCTCTTCAAAACGGCGGCGCTGTTCAAGCGGATCATTCAGTTCGCTGAAGCCGTTTGCCAACTCCAAACCGCCGACATACAGTTCAAAGCGTTCAGCAAGATTTTTGTTTTCCGGCTTGACGCGGGCCAGAGCGGCCAGTTCGGCGGGATAGTCGAGCAGGATAACCGGCGCAGCAAAACCTTCCAGAGCCGGTTCAACAAGCGACGTCAGTATCTCCTCAAAAAGCCCTTTTCTGAGGCAATCCCATATATCCCGATTGCCAAAACGAGAAAACGCCTCCTGAACGGTGATACGTTCCCAGGGGGCGAATGGATTGATGGTGATGGTTTTGTAGCCAAAACTACGGCTGTTTGGTCGGCACATTTGAACCACATACTGTAGCAGCTCTTCACAATCGGTTATCAAATTATGATAATTGCAGTCGGCACGATACCATTCGAGCATGGTAAATTCGGAGAGATGACGGGAACCACGCTCGTCAGAGCGCCAGCAGCGGGAGATCTGAAACAGCTTCCGGTGACCGGCAGAGAGCAGGCGCTTCATACAAATTTCGGGTGAGGTTTGAAGCTGCCATGAGGTGGTGGTAAAAACCGGATTGATATGCTCTTCAGGGGCGTTGGCAGGAATAAGAAGAGGGGTCTCAACTTCGAGAAACCCCCGCTCCCAGAAAAAATCACGCACTGCTTTTATTACCTGCGCCCGCAGCCACAAGGCGTCAGATTTCATGGTTATCCCTTAACGCGAGTCGAATACTCGCCGGTACGGGTGTCAATAACGATCAGTTCTCCCTCTTCGATGAAAGGGGGAACGCGCAGAACATAACCTGTTTCGACAGTCGCAGGCTTTGAATCGTTGCCGCTGGTGTCCCCCTTTGCCCACTGTTCCGTTGCCGTTACCCGCAGGTTAACAAAATTGGGGAGAGAAATACCGATAGCTTTTTCACCAAAAAGCATGACTTCCGCCTTCAGGTTTTCGAGCAGGTAGTTTTTGGCATCACCGAGAGCCACTTCTTCCATCACAACCTGCTCGTAGGTCTGCTGATCCATGAACGTATAGTGATCGCCCTCCTTGTAGAGAAACTCCATAGTACGTTCTTCAAGGTTGGCCGACTCAAAGGATTCGCCAGATCTATACGTTCTGTCGAGCAGTGAGCCGTTGATCATATTGCGCATCTTGGTGCGATACAGAGCCTGACCTTTGCCCGGTTTCACAAAGTCAAAAGCGATAACCAGATACGGGTCGCCATCCAGAATTATTTTCAAACCTTTTTTCAAATCGGCTACAGTATACATTTTTTCCTCGCACAGGGTATTTTGAAACAACACAAGCCCTCCAGAGTGGACGGGCCTGTCAATATCAATCAGAAAGGGAGTAATTTATTTGGCGCGATAAGTAATACGACCTCTTGTGAGATCGTACGGAGAAAGCTCGACTGTAACCTTGTCACCGGGAAGTATCTTTATGAAATATTTACGCATCTTACCGGAAATATGAGCAAGCACTACATGTTCGTTTTCCAGCTTGACCCGAAACATTGCGTTCGGTAACGGCTCAATTACAGTGCCTTCAACCTCAATAGCTTCTTCTTTAGTATTCATACGGTAACCGGCTCCTAAATAATCCATCTGATTCCAACTGCGACAGACTACTGATAAATCAGTGAAAATGCAAGCTAAATATGCAGCACTGACTCTCGATTTTTATGCAGTTGCCATGAACCAGATAGCCAGTGTCAGGAGCAGCGGAAACAGGTTGATGCAGATGTAGCGGCTCTTGTCAGTACGAAGAAACAGGGTTATTACTATCGGGAGCAGGAATAGCAGACAGAACAAGCCGCGTTGCTGCGGGACAATCCCGAAGAGCGGCAGCAGCATGGCACCAGCAGCCAGCGCGATGATCCAGAGCGCAAAAAAAGGGGTCCCGCTATTTTCGAACACGCCATCGCAGAGCAACGGCATCCCGACAGCGCGATAATCACTTCGGTGTCTGCGCTGCAACAGCCAGAAATGAGGAACCTGCCAGAGAAACATGAGTCCGGCCAACAGAAGGATACGATGGTCGGTAAGCGCCCCTCCCGCAAGAGCCCAGCCGATCATCGGTGCCAGGGCTCCGCAGAGAGCACCGAGGAGAAGCGCCAGACTTGACCGGCGTTTAAGAGGGGTGTAAACCGCCAGGTACCAGATCAGAGCCGCTGCCCCCGGAATCATAGCGGAAGCGCCACCGAGTATGCCCAGCCAGAGCAGACCGAAAAGGAGTGCTAATGTTCCTATGATAAGAGCGGCTTGGACGGTCATCGCTCCGGTCGGAAGCGGCCTGTCTTTAGTTCGTTCCATCTGACTATCAATATCCCGCTCCAGCGCCTGGTTAAACGCCGATCCGGCGCTTGCCAGAAGTGCGGTTCCACCAAACGCGGCCAGCAAAGATGAAACCTCTATCGTGGAGGGGAAGAGCAGATAACCACTCATGGCGGAGACACCGTTTAAGAGCGCCAGTCGCCAGCGCATGAGTCTCAAAACAATCACTTGAGTTCACCAATCCATTTCAGCAGAGTGTTCATCTCCGCCTCCGAAAGGTCAGAATAAGGGGGCATGATCGGCTGATAGCCATCGACAACTGTCGCCCCCGGATTTACTATCGACTCCTTCAGGAAAGCGGGATCGGCGGTAACGGTCATCGGCTTGCCGTTCTTCAGAACCTTGACCTGCGAACCTGCCATCCCTTTAAAGGTTGGTCCGACCCCTTTGCTGCCGTCAACGGAGTGGCAGGCAATACACCCCTTCTCCTGCGCCAGGGTTTTACCGTCGATTGACGGAGCGGCTTTTGATGCCCCACCGGTTTTGAAGTAGTCGATAACTGTGTTCAGTTCACCCTCCTCCAACTGGAAGGGGGGCATAGCCGGTGAGAAGCCCTTCACGACATCGGCATTCGGCTCGGCGATAGATTTCTTCAGGTACGCTTCATCTGACGTGATGTTTCGTTCGCTCCCACTGGTAAGAACAACGGTTTTTCTGCCCCAGATACCTTTGAAAGTGGAGCCTATCATCGCCGACCCATCGATAGAATGGCAGCCGAGACAGCCATGTTTTTCAAGTAGCGCCAGACCAGGGTGCGGTGACCCCGCTGATGCCTGCTCTTTCAGCCAGGCGGCGAATTCGGCCTCCGGCAGCGCCTCCACCGTTGTAATCATTGCCGAATGACCGGTGCCGCAGTAGGAGGAGCAGAAAATATCATAGGAACCCGGTTTGTTGGCCACAAACCAGACATTATTGATCATCCCCGGAACCACATCACGCTTGACCCGGAAGGCCGGAATGTAGAAGCCATGCAGCACATCGACAGAGGCGAGATCAACCTTGACCGGCTTTCCAACCGGAACGTAGAGCTTTGAGCTGCTACGTCCGCCAGGGTAGGCGAAATTCCATGACCACATCCTGGCGGTGGCCTTTACCTCCATTGAACCTGGAGGCACGTTACGAAGCGAGAGATAGCCGGCCCAGCCGTAATAGAACATCGCCAGAACCAGCAAAGTAGGGATAACTATCCAGACGATCTCAAGGATCAGGTTGCCATCGGTGTCAGAGGTTGGTTGCGGCGAACGGGAGCGGTGGTAGCGGAATACAAACCAGACCATCACTGCTGTTATCCCGAGCAGGAGAACCAGGCTTACTCCAAATATAAAGATGAAGATCGGATCGACTGTTTCAGTTGTTGTCATTAGTATTGTTTTCACGATGCCCCCTCAGCGGTATAGCACATCAAAAAAAGTAAAACCGATGAATATCGCCAGCGTTACCAGGGCGACAAACAGCAGAATCTGCAGCAGCTTGTTCTCGTATTTCATATGCATGAAAAAGGCGATCACAATTCCGGCCTTTGTGCAGGCGACTGTGAGTGCTCCGATAACTTTAAGTCCCCCAAGGTCAAGGCGGGTGATCCATACCGTTACGGCGGTAAGAACCAGCAGCACGGCCCAGACGGCGATCAGTTTTTTATAACTTATAATATGGTGTTCGTGAATTTGCACGGTCATGACACCCTCCTAAAGCATGAGATAGTAAAGTGGGAAAATGAAAATCCAGACAAGATCGACCAGGTGCCAATAAAGCACGCCGTTCTCAAGAATGACGTAATCCGAGCGGTTGATGGAGCCATTTTTTACACGCTGGGCAATTATGCCAAGAAGAGTCGCGCCAATCAGAACATGCAGACCGTGGATGCCGGTGCTCATATAGTACAGACTGAAAAACACCGACTCACCGGGGGGGCCGCTTATCATCCCATCCGAACCGGGATAGATGCCATGGTGAATCTTCGCACTCCATTCAATGAATTTGATGACCATGAAGCCGACAGCGCATAAGAGTGTTCCCAAGATCAGGCGAAACGTTAGAGTCTGCTTCCCCTGTTGTATCGCCGTCAGCGACATGGCGGCAAACATGCTGCTGGTAACCAGAAGAAAAGTATTTGACCCACCCAGCACAACATTCAGTTGATGTCCACCAGATGCAAATTCGTTCGGATAGCGGGCGAGGTACACCGCGTATAGAATAAACAGTCCACCGAAAAGCAGAATTTCGGTGAAGAGAAAAAGCCACATGCCGAGCTTGGCTCCGTCGTAATCCTTGTGCACTGCGTGGGTCATGGCACTCTCCTCTCATCCTTGAGGTAGTCGGGGGTATCGCTTGCCAAAGCTTTAAAATCATACGGTCCGTGGGTTACAACCGGAGCCTTGTTGAAATTGAGGGTCGGCGGCGGAGTGCAGGTGCTCCACTCCAGCGATGCGCCACCCCAGGGGTTGCCGGTGAACGGTTCTCCGCTAAACAGCCCTTTGAAGAGGTTCACCAGCATTATCAAGAGACCAAGCGCCAGTATCCAGCTCCCGACCGTTGCCACCATATTCAGATTGGCGAATTCCGGAAGATAATCGTAGTAGCGGCGCGGCATCCCCTGCATTCCAACTACCTTCATTGACATGTAAAGGACGTTGAAACCGACGAACAACAGAACCCAGGAGACAATCGCCGGCCCTTTCCGGTACATCCTGCCATAGAACTTCGGGAGCCAGTAATGCATGGCGGCGAAGAAGGCAAAGCCGGTACCGCCGAACATGACATAGTGGAAATGACCCACGACAAAATAGGTGTCATGGACATGCACATCGGTGGCGGGAGCCCCGAGAACAAGGCCGGTCAGCCCTCCGATAGAGAATAGCAGAATGAAGGAGAGTGCGAAGAGCATCGGCGGGTCGAGAGATATCGAGCCTTTATACATGGTTGAAATCCAGTTAAACACCTTGATGGCGGATGGAATTGCCACGATGAAGGTCAGGAAGGAGAACACCAGCACAGCGGTATCGCTCATGCCGGTTGTGAACATGTGGTGACCCCAGACAAGTGAGCCTGCTGCGGCAATAGCCAGGCTGGAGAAGGCGATCATTTTGTAGCCGAAGATCGGTTTGCGGGAGAATACCGGGATAATATCCGAGATAATCCCCATCGCCGGCAGGATCATTATGTAGACTGCCGGGTGTGAGTAAATCCAGAAGAGATGCTGAAACATGATTGGATCGCCCCCACGGGCGGCGTCGAACAGGCCGGTGCCGAGCATCCTTTCTGCAATCACCAGAACCAGTGTGATACCGAGAATCGGCGTCGCCAGGATCTGCACCCAGGCGGTGGCGTAAAGTGACCAGGAGAAGAGCGGGATGCGGGTCCAGGTCATCCCTTCTCCCCTCAAGCGATGAATTGTCGTGACGAAGTTAAGTCCGGTCAGAATCGATGAGAAACCGAGCACAAAGACCCCGAATAGTGCCAGTGAAACATTGGTCGCCGATTTCGCGCTGAAGGGAACATAGAACGTCCAGCCGGTGTCCGGTGCTCCACCGCCGGTGAATAGAGAGGTCAGCACCAGCAGTGTGCCGATGACGTAAAGCCACCAGGAGAACAGATTGAGGCGAGGAAAGGAGACATCGGGAGCACCGATCTGAATCGGCATTACCATATTGCCGAATGCGCCAGGTATCCCCGGAATGATGAAGAGAAATATCATCACCACACCATGGAGGGTAAATAGCGCATTGTAGGCCTGCGGCCCCATGAGGTCGCGACCCGGTGCCATCAGTTCAAGCCGCATCAGAATGCCGAGTAATACCCCGACCAGAAAGAATGTCAGCACTGAGTAGAAGTAGAGCAGCCCGATCCGTTTATGATCGGTGGAGAAGATCCAGGCGGTGATGCCGGTTTTACCGGTATCCGTCCAGAAGCCCCGGTCTTGTACCTGTTGAGTATTAGTCATTAACTTTGCCCTCCATTCTGATTTCGTTTTTTACCGGTCAGCAGCAGAAACAGGAGAAAGCTGACGGCGGAAAAGATAACGACGGTCGCGCTGACCCTTAAAATATTGAAAACATATGTCTTGCCGGTCGGATCAAAGGTAAAGCAGAAATCAACAACCTTCCGGATCGTCGTCCCAACCTTGCCGTCGCGTGCCTCAAGGAAAGCAAGGCTTAGATCCTTTGCCAGAAAAGAGGTGCCGTACAGATAGCGCACAATCTTGCCGTCACCGGAAACTATCAGACTGGCGACAGGGTGGATAAAATCACGCCCCTGCTGTTTGAAGCGATAACCGATCGACTCCGTGAAGCGGCGGATGTTATCTCTGTCGCCGGTCAGAAAACGCCACCCCTCTTCGGGAAAAGGGGAATTAATGGCCGCCAGGTACATTTTTCTGGTTCGCTCACTCTGCTCGGGGGTTTCGTCATGATTGAAGCTGATCGAGAGCACACGGTAATCTATTCCCGGTTTCCCCTTCAACTCCTTTACTACTCTCGCCAACCCTCCCTGCATATAGTTGCAGACGTTCGTGCAGGCGTAGTAGACCGGTAAGATGATCGTCGGGCCGGTGATCAGATCGCCGAGACGGACGCTTTTGCCGCTTTCATCCTTGAAAATTGCGTCCAGCGGAACCTTGGAGCCGAGCCGCTCATCCAGTCCGACTTCTCCGCTCTCCTGCGCTGGAGCAGGCGCGGAATGATGCTGATGTTCTGCCGGTTTTTCCGGAGCAGCGGTGGCAAAAGTTGTGAAGATGAAAAGGAAGATAATTGCGGCAAAAACGGCAGCCGATGGCATACGGCCAGGAGTGGTCATTGGGGAACACCTCTCTAAAATTCTACTTTGTACATTGAAAGTATCCGAAGTATTTGACAAAGTAAACTGCAAACGCTGGATATTCAAGAAATATTTCTACAAACGGACTAAGATGTCCGCGCTCCCAGGGGAAATAACGAATCATTTTGAACATAAGCACCGGTTTCCACTGATTCCACCTGGCAGCAAGCTTCACCGAGGTGAAATTTAATCCGCAACTGCTCACCGATTGTCAGCGAAGCAGCATCTGACACAACTGATCCAATGTCTGCACGTGAGGCAATTGCGTAGCCGCGAGCAAGTGTTTTGAGAGGTGACAGCACCTCCAGACGTACCGCCTGATCATAAAATGCCTGTTTGTGGGCATCAAGCCGTTGAAGTAGCAGCCCTTCAGATCGCATCATCAAAAGTGTAATCCTCTGGCGGAAAACATCGATTTTGTGTTCAGGTCCATTATGACGCAGGGCATCCTGCATTCGTTCAAAGAGGGCACGGCGACGCGCGACAACAACAGTCAAGGCCAGTTCGAGCCTACCGGTTAAATCATCCGTTCGCTGCATCAAATGACCCAGCATCGTGCGTGGGTCATGCAGCGCCCTCCGTAGGCTTTCAAGACGACCAGAGTAAGCGGTCAGCAGATTCTGCATTGCCCTACTGGCTCGACCGGATAATGCTTCAACCTGGTTTAGAAGTTCTTCTCTACTCGCAATAACCAGTTCGGCGGCCGCCGACGGCGTAGGTGCCCGCATGTCGGCAACAAAGTCGCATATAGTCCAGTCAGTTTCGTGTCCGACCGCCGAGATAACCGGAATTTTTGATCGATAAACGGCGCGCGCTACTATCTCTTCGTTAAATGCCCACAGATCTTCCAACGAACCACCACCACGACCGACAATGAGGACGTCAACCTCAGCCAGCCGGTTCATCTCATCAATGGCAGCGGCTATTTCCAGCGCAGAACCATCCCCCTGAACGCGTACCGGATAGAGCAGCACATCGAGCGAGGCAAACCGACGTTTCAGAATATGTAAAATGTCATGGACGGCTGCGCCGGTCGGTGACGTGATCACACCGATGGTAAGTGGAAAGCGTGGTAGAGGAGTCTTGTGTGCCTCGGTAAACAGCCCTTCGAGAGCAAGTTTTTCCTTCAATTGAATAAATGCGGTCTGAAGAGCGCCGATCCCGTCCGGCTCAACGTATTCGCAGAGCAGTTGATATTCGCCGCGTTGGTCATATACTGAAATTCGGCCACGAGCAATCAGTTTCATGCCGTCAGTCAAACGAAATTTAAGATTTTTTACCGCACTCTTGAACATCACGCAGCGAATCTGTGCGCCGGGATCCTTGAGCGTAAAATAGCAATGACCAGAAGAGGGATAGGCAAGGTTGGACACCTCACCCTGCAGCCAGAGCTGCTCAAAATTTTCTTCAAGGACACCACGGAGAAGAGCGGTCAGACGGCTTACCGTCAGGATTGTTTTTTCAGAAAAGATGGAAGTATGCGAATGCTTTTCAAAGCTCATGAGGATTACGTGCCAATCATTCAGCAATTTGAGAGGCTGGCGTCAATTTGCCATGACCTTCTCCCGCAGCCGGAATGGTCACCCTGACGCAGGTTCGACCCGCTACCGTTGTATCGAGATCGATGGTCCCCTTTTGGGTCAGGGCGATCAGTCTGGCCGAATATGTGCCGAGTCCGGTGCCACAGGATTTTCCTGATGTCACAAACTTGTCGAAGAAATGGTCGCGAATTTTCACTGGAACCTCTCCGGCATTGTCGATCGATATGGTCACCACCGCCCCGGTATCAAATCCTATGTTGATCACTTCGTTGCGTGGTGACGCCTCAACGGCGTTCTTGATCAGATTTGAGAACATAGAGTAGCAAAAGAGAGTTTCCGCCATAGCCATGACCACTTGTCCGTCTCTAAAAGGTTGGTTGTTCAGTAGGAGGTTGACCTGAAGGTCCCTGGCGGTCGTCCGCGACGACACCTCGATCAGCACTCGGCGCATAACCAGGAGGATATCTACCGGTTCAGGGCGAAACTCGTAAATACCTCTTTCTATCTTTAAGAGATCGAGCGATCTGTTGATCATCTCCAACATGTTGTGCCCGGATGCAATAATCATGTTAACAAACTCACGCTGAGAATCGGTGAATACACACTCATCCAGCAGAAGTTCCGGCAGGCAGATGATCGCATTGAGAGGACTTTTCAGATCATGACGTACGATCTGCTCGATATCCTCACGCAGGCGTGCACTTTCAACGAGTTGACGATTCTGCTCCTCCAGGCGCTGACGTGATTGAAACAGCTCCAGGTGTAGCTTTACCCTCAGCTTCAAGGTGGTCGGATGGATCGGTTTGCGGATGAAATCGACCGCTCCAAGGCTGAGAGCATTGGCTTCACTCCCCGTTTCCTCAAGAGAGGTCAGAAAGATCACAGGGATGTCGCGTGTCACCTCCATCTCCTTAAGATGGAAGCAGACCTGATAGCCGTCCATCTCAGGCATTACGATGTCGAGAAGAATCAGATCGGGCGTCGGCTCCGTCATAGCCAACTGCAGAGCCTTTGTACCGTTGCGCGCAGCGACTACCGCGTAGTCGTCTTTCAGGGCGTCGAGAATGATTGTAAGGTTTTCAGGCATGTCGTCCACAATCAATATTCGTGAACGCTCAACTGAAGCGGATTTATCAAGGGGTGAAAAATTGTCGTTAATATTCATCGTTTATCTCCAGGTAGTAGTTGTCGGCATGACAGACAGAATTTCCTCAATGGTATGCCTGGCGAGGTCTGTATCAATCTCCGCCAACTCCTGGCGCAGACGCCGATACAGTTTGGCTTGTGGCGATTGTTCCATATCTGCGCCGATGCTGTAGAGGAGGTCTAACGCCTCACCCAGATCCTGATCCAGCAGAGTCGCTGCGCGGGTGAGAGCTTGCCGCACCTTCCACGGATCGGTTAGCGGGCGCAAAAGAATCTGCTTGTTTTCCTTCTGTTCCCGGGCAAAGTAGGCGCCTAGTTCGGTATGAACCAGAGCCAGAACCGGTTTGAAAGAGTCAAATGCCACCCGCACCCGCGCCAGATCAGAACCAGAGTCACTCCCGACGGCCTCTCTGGCGGCGCGCTCCAGCTCTGATGCCGCTGAAGCGAGATCCACAGCGCCAAGATTGGCGGCCACACCCTTAAGGCCATGTGCCAACTGGAGAACTTGATCAAACGCCCCCCCATCGATCGCCTGTTCCAGTGTGACGTTGACCTTTCCATTCTTAGTGTGGAAGGAGTCGAGCAGCGATACATAAAGATCGAGATTACCGCGAACTCGGGAGAGGCCGGTCACGGTGTCAATACCCTCGATGCATAAGGAAGGCGAGCCGACAGGCGGCTCGTCGTCCGGAAGATTCGGGACCGGGCGACCAAGCCAGTAGGCCAGGGTTTTGTACAGGTTAAACGGGTCGAACGGTTTAGGCAGATGGTCGTTCATGCCGGCATCCAGGCACTTTGCGCGGTCGCCACTCATGGCGTTGGCGGTCATGGCAATGATCGGCAGGGAAGCAAAGCGTGGCTGAGCCCGAATCGCCCGTGTTGCCTGGTAGCCGTCCATCACCGGCATCTGCACGTCCATCAGCACAGCATCAAAGAGTATATCCGCCCCAGTCAGGCACTCCAGAGCCTCGCAGCCATTGACGGCGGTGACTACAGTGGCACCTTCCCGTTCGAGAAGGGTGCGAGCGACTTCCTGGTTGATGAGATTGTCCTCGACCAGAAGAAACCGCGTTCCGATCAAACTTGCCGATGACGGATCGTAAAGCTGATTTGCGACACTTCGCGGTTGACAGCCAAGGACATTCGCGACCGCATCAAACAACATCGACGCCGTCAGCGGTTTACTCAAGGTGAAAACCCCTTCGTTGCCCACCAAACCACGTAAATCATCGCTCAGGTAGAAGCCGTTGGTCAGTACCACAGCACGGGGGGGAGGAACGGTGATCGCCTCAAGACGGTAGAGGGCATCCGCTCCGTCCAGTCCCTTCAGGAGCCAGTCGAGCAGCACAACATCGAAAGGCTTTCCATCTACTGCCATGCGGTTTATGAGATCGAGACCGTCCGCTAAATTGACTGCTGCCTCGCACTCCCAGCCGAAGCTCCTGGCGTATACGGATATGATGTCGATGGCCAGTTGGGAGTCGTCAATTATAAGAATCCTGACATTGCGCAATGTATCGACGCACTGCAGAAAAACTTCATCATTATCATATCCTGCCGGTGTACGACCGAAGTTGGCGGTGAAGAAAAAGGAGCTCCCTTTGCCCGGTTCGCTTTTGACACCGATCGTCCCCCCCATCAGGGTTGCGAGGCGACCGCAGATGGCGAGACCAAGTCCGGTGCCACCGTAGCGCCTGGTGGTGGAACTGTCCGCCTGACTGAATGCTGAAAACAGCCTTGAGATCTGTTCCTCGGTCATGCCGATGCCGGTATCATGTACGATAAAACGCAGGAGTGCGTTCTCTTCCGTTATCTCTACCTCCTCGACCGTCACGCAGATCTCACCTCTGTCGGTAAACTTGATGGCATTACCGCAGAGGTTAATCAGCATCTGACGAAGACGCTGGTCGTCACCAATCAGTGTGGTCGGCAGATCTGGTGAAATCGAAAACAGTATCTCGACATCAATGTTTTGACCTGTCCCACCGATGATGGTGGCGAGGTCGTGAAGTACCGTTTCCAGCTTGAAAGGCACTTTGCTCAACTCCAGTTTTCCTGCCTCAATTTTGGAAAAATCCAGAATATCGTTAATGATGTTCAGTAGCGATTTTGATGATGCCATTATTTTAAGGAGGTACTCGTGTTGCCGAAGCGATAGATCCGTGCCATTCATCAAGTGAGCCAGACCGATTATGGCGTTCATCGGCGTCCGGATTTCGTGACTCATGGTGGCGAAAAACTCCGATTTGGTGGAATTGGCCTTTTCCGCCACAATCCGGGCGCTCTCCAGTTCGGCGTTAGTATCTTTCAGCGCCTGGTCGAGGCGCTTGCGCTCGGTGATGTCGCGCGCAGCGGCGAACACTCCCTGCAGATTTCTGTTTCGGTCGTAAAAGGTGGTCGCATTGAAGGAGACTACCGTTTCCTTGCCGTCCCAACCGCGCGCAGTGAGTTCGTAGTCGGTGACCTTCTTACTGTTCAGCACCAGCTTGACACTCGCCTCGGCCCGTTTCTGGTCGGTGAAGAATTTTTTGAACGGGGCTCCAATCAACTCATCCCGCGTACAGCCGGTAAGCATTTCCATCTGTTTGTTGGCATCTGCAATGACGCCGAACGGATCGGTCGTTACCAAAGCGTCGATGTTGGCTTCAAACAGAGAGCGGGTGTAGAACTGGTAATCGCGCAGACGCTGATCCAGTATTTTTTGCTCTGCTTCAACCTGCTTGCGTGCGGTGTTGTCGGTGCCGATTAGCAGGTAGCCGATGATAGCGTTTTCATCGTCGCGCAGAGCCGTGACCGAGACGACCGCCGGAAAGCGGCTGCCGTCCTTACGGATATAGGTCAGCTCATAAATGTCTTCGATACCGCGCGAAGCCTTGAACACCAGCGCCTCGAAGCCAGGTGCAATCAGGGTTCCGAGTTCGATACTCAACTCTTCTGCTCGCTTGATCATTTCCTGCGGATCGGAGATGTCGGCAGGAGTGATCTGGTTCATCACCTCGGCGGCAGTGTACCCCAGCATCCGTTCAGCGCCGACGTTGAAGATCTGGATAACCCCCTTGGCGTCGGTGGCGATGCTTGAGAAGTTGGCGCTGTTAAAAATCGCACTCTGTAGAGCTGCGGTTTTGAAAAGATCCTGCGGCTCTATTTTTTCAACAGCTTCAATATTTTGCAAGTTGCCACTCTTCCTTTTCCCAAAAATTATTTATCGCCATAGCGAAGCTTCAGACAGGTCAGAATGACATTACATACCAAAGGGGTTATATTGGCAAATATTAACGGCAAGTCTCCGATAAGAATACCGTATATCATCCAAAGAGCAACACCGAATGACAGAAGGAGCGGCTGCCAGATAGAAATATCCCTGACGTGATGGGTCTTCAGCGTTTTTATCACCTGTGGAATGGCTGCAACACTGGTAAGCATTCCGGCCACCAGGCCGATTGTTGTCGCGGTCACGAACGTTTCCTTCCATCAAAAGCTGAACTGGCCCAGGCTATTTGAGTCAGCATACCACGCAGTACTGTGACTTCACGACTGTCAAGATTCGCCCGGAAGAAAATTCTCCGCAGTGAGCGCATGATATGCTCAGGATTCTGTTCGTTGAGGAAGCCTATTTTGTTCAGAGTCTCATTGAAGTGGTCAAAAAGCGACTCCATCTCATCCGACCTGGCCAGGTCATGCGGACGCCCACTCCCGACCGATTCTAACGGCTTGCCCAGTTCATAGCAAAACAACAGGACAGCCTGTGCCAGATTGAGCGATCCATATTCGCCAGATGTCGGAATGGTGGCATGCCAGCGACAGAGTGAGAGCTCTTCAGTAGTCAGACCGTTGTCCTCCCGCCCGAAGACGATCGCTCCCCTGCAGTCGGGAGTAACCTGCTCCCTGAATCGGTCTGACACCTCTGCGGGGGAAAGAATCTCCTGGCGGTATTTACCGTGTCGCCTGGTGGTGCCTACCGTCAGGGTGCAATCGGAGATGGCTGAGGCAAGATTGGGGAAAATCAGTGCCGATTCAAGGAGATCACGCGCTGCAACGGCAAATTTGAGCGCTTCCGAGTCAAACCGGTCACACCCTTTTACGATTCTCAGTTTGGTAAAACCCATATTTTTCATCGCCCGGCAGGTCATACCGATATTGCCTGGCGATTGAGGTTCAACCAGAATGATGATGGTATCTTCGATCAAGAGTATGCCTTTCGAGAAGTGTAAAAGCAAAATGACTGCAGCACCGTAAAGGATTTTACAGGCCATGTCAAAGTAAAATGGCACGGAAAAAACCGGATAAAATGCTGAATATCCTAGTATAACCACGATATTAAGCTTGACAAAACAGTGTTGCTACAGTAGCTAGTAAGGGTTTACAGACGTTGCTTATCTGATGAACTTCAGCTTACCAGTTTCGAGGAAATTAATGGCGCTCACATCAAAAAAAGACAAGCTGATCGAAGAGGCTCAAAAATTTGCGACACGCGGCCAATTCGACAAAGCGGTCAAGGTTTACGAGCAGATTATTGCTCTGGAACCTGCTGTCATTAGCCATCACCAGAAAATTGCCGAGCTGTTAATTAAGTGTGCGCGCAACGTTGATGCCCGTAAAGAGTTGGAAACAGTTGCCAACTATTTTTCAAAAAACGGTTTTTATCCTAAAGCTATTGCCGTTTACAAACAGCTTCAGAAACTTTTCCCCACCGATATTTCTCTTTCAATGACTCTTGCCGGGCTCAACGAAAAACATGGCCTTATTGCAAATGCCCTTTCGGAATATAAGCTGGTATATGAACAGCATGAGAAATCCGGTAACATTCTCGAGGCGATAACTATTCTTGACAGGATGCAGGGCATTGATCCTAAAAATATTTCCATAAAAATAAAATTGGCTGAAGCATATAATCAGTATGAGAAAAAAAACGAGGCGTACGCAGCATTCTCAGAAGCTGCCGCGCTACTCATAGAGCGTGGTGAACATCAAGCGCTAGCCAAGGTTACTGCTCGTGTGCAACAGCTTTTCCCCGAGAAAACGGATTTTTTGTGTGAGGTGCTTTCCGGGCTTATCTGCATGGGTAATGCAGCGGCTACGATAGGAAGTCTTCAGACTCTACTTCGTAGTGATCCCGGAAACAAAGTAGTGTGGGAGTTGATAATAAAAGCATACCAACTTCTTGAACAACCGGAACGGGTAAAAATGGCGTACCAGCATTACCTGAAATATTTCCCTGAAGAACCGGTTGCTATTTTGGGTTTTATTTCGTCAATCACGGCGGAGCGGACCATTACAACTGCTCTTGAAATGCTCGATAATTACGAGTCAACTCTTATTGCCGGCGGTTTTCTACAGCAACTTGAGCAGGCATATCATGCTCTCGACAAGATAGAGCCATTCAATCTGCGTGTTTTGGAAGGTCTCATCAGAGTCGCTACTGCTGCGGGTCGTGAAGACGAAGTAGCTTCACTCACTTTAAAGCTTAATTCTCTACGCAGAACTTGTCACGACACGCAAAGCGTTTATCCGCTACCGGAAGCGGAAGTTGCTTTTCCAGATAAAGAGCCACTTGACGCAGAATTATCTGATTTTACTCTAATTTCAGCCTCGCCGTTTGGTGAAGAGTTTGAGATAGGGGCCGAAGAAGAGCTGGAAGAGGCAGAAGAACTGGAAGAAGCAGAAGAGGTGGAAGAGCCGGAAGAGGTGAAAGATGAAGAGGTCGAGTTTGAGATTGAGTTTGAGATCGATGACGACTCATCCTTTGGTCTATTGGTAGAGGATACCGGAAACTCTCCAACAGACAAGCACCGGTTTGACTCTGTCACAGCTCTGTTTGACTCTGTTGACGCTGCTCCGCGAGGAGTGAAATTCGGCATCGAAATGGGAACTTCTGACGCCCGGTCACATTTTGATCTTGGCCAGGCATTCAAGGATATGGGGTTGTTCAATGAGGCGCTCAATGAATTTCAGCAGGCCTCACAAGACATTTCGCTGCGACTGGAATGCATGGTTCTGCAGTGTGTCTGTTTGAGAGAGAGCGGTGAACTTGAGAGATCCATCACAATTCTACAGGCTCTTTTAAAACTTGAACTCAATCTGGAGGAGAGCTGCGCAGTGAAGTATGAGTTGGCATCAGGATATGAAGCTGATGGAAAAACCGAAGAGGCGAATTGTCTGCTCAATGAAATAAACTCCACAAATCCGGGCTTCCTGACTGTTGATTCGCGTCTCAACAGTGCAAACACTTCAAGTTCACTTGATTTCTCAGATGAAGATCTGGATGATTTCTGGATGAAATAAAAGTACTTCCCGTTACTCGAAAAAGCAAATTCCTATCCCTTGGTACTTTATTTTGAGATAAATATGGATCAGAAGTAATATTGCCAGCTTGTTGATATCTCGGTGTTCATGGAATTTGAGTTTACCTGTCGTAGTTTACATGAAAGAACAACTGCCTGGTTACGAATAATCTGCCAGCCCGCAATCATATCCAGCTTCGTAAGAACTCTGCTGTCCTCCACACCCAAATATGACAATGATCCGGTAATATTAATATAAATGCCGTTGTTGAATGACCTCAATACCCCTGTTTCCAAACCGGGACCAACCGCAACGGTACTGCTAATAGCATTACCAGCCATAATTGTGCCGGTTGCTAGAAGGTACGCCTTACCCAAATATTTGATGTCAGTAGCCTTGCCCACTCCAGCAACTGTTTGAAACAGTAAAGTTGTCTGCTCGTTTCCCAAAAAAATACGATTGCCACCCAGATACACCAACCATGACCATGAATTAGTGAACGGATTTGACGCAGCTATTGACCGCATGCTGATCACATCGATATGTTGAAGGTAAAGACTGCCGTCTTGCAGATTAATGCGTCCTGCAATATCGAACATTCGTAGCTCAGACGCTGAAGGATATCCTGCTGGTGGTTCATTCAGCCCGTGGTAAGCTGGCCGGACACCCACTTCAAGGTATGGAGTATGTGTGCTATAACCCAAACCTACACTTATTCTACTCGCGCTATGACTTTCGTGTGGCGGTGCCGGTACCGGAATTTCAGTGAGTGTATCATCTTGATAAATTTTTGATAGTTGCCGGTAGGATTTAGCAAACTTTTCCTGCGTCAGTTCCATTTTAGAAAATCGATATTTCAGCGTCTGCGCCGCCAGTGTGTCAATCGCACTGAAGAGATGAAAGAAGGAACCGAGCGTTGTCCCGGTATTGTGAATTGTTACATTCACCTTTGACCCCTGATAACCACCGATCAGCCATCCTGCGAGCACCGCCCCGCAACCGAAGGTCAGTATCCCGCAACCCATAAAGAGGACGCTGTTCAATCCGCTGTAATAGATAAGTCCGAGCCGCGATAATCGAAACGATAATGGGTATCAAACCGGCTAAAATGGTGATCATGATAGGAAGCAGTAATGGCGGCTCAAATACAGCTTTTAGATCAGATTGGAACATGATGATCATAATGCCGAGGTAGATGAAGACCAATGCAGCGGCAAGGCTCATCCAAAGATAACCGGGATAATCGCTTGATGTCAGGTCGTGGTTATCTTTCATCAGTTCTATCACTTTAGACTCTCGTACGCTTGCTCGATCCGGGCGGCCGTTTTTTTGAAGGCAGTAAGCACCGCCGGATCAAAATGTTCCGGGCTGGTTCTGCCATCTCCTTCAGTGATAATCCTGAAGGTTTTGGCATGATCAAAAGCCTCCTTGTACGCACGTTGACTTCTTAGTGCATCATAGATATCGGCGATTGCAGCAATACGGCCCTCAATCGGTATCTGCTCACCTGCCAGTCTGTGGGGATAGCCGCTGCCATCCCATCTTTCATGGTGGGTGAGTGCAATCCTATTGCCAATATACAACTTCTCGTTTTCTCCTATAATCGTTGTACCGGCAATCGTGTGTGTTTTCATTACCACGAACTCTTCATCCGCCAGTTTGCCCGGTTTTTTTAGGATATCGGGAGGAGTATGTATTTTGCCCACGTCGTGCAGTATGGCCTGTAGGCGTATTGCTTGCAAAAAATCATCATCAAGCCCTAACTCCGAGGCAATAATTGCAGAAAATTCACCAACTCTAAGGATATGGTTGCCAGTATCTTCATCATTAACTTCTGCCGCCCTCGCGAGCGCATGGACGGTATAGTTGAAGGCCTCTTCGGTAGCATCAATCTGCAGCTCCAACTTCGCTTCAACACGTTTGCGCATTTCAATGTCCAGTTGCAGTTCGGCGGTGCGTTCATGTACGGCCTGTTCAAGAAGGTCTTTTTGTTGTCGCAACAACGTTTCCGCCCGACTCAGATTGAGGTGCGTACCGATCCTGATCTGTACTTCGTCAAATTGGTACGGTTTGGTGATATAATCTACCCCACCGGCGCGGAATCCCCTGATCTTGTCTTCCGTAGTACTGAGAGCGCTCAAGAAGATGACCGGTATATTTTTGAGTTCGGGATGCTGTTTTATCTTCTCACATAGCTGAATGCCATCCATTCCCGGCATAGTGACATCAAGCAGGATTATATCCGGCGGTTCAGTCACAATAGCCTCCAGAGCCGCAGAACTATTGATGAACGGAATGACCTCATTGCCACTGCGTACCAACATGAATCGCAACAAATCAAGCAGTTGCGGTTCATCATCTACGGCAACAATCCGCGCTTTTTTTTGTCCTACGGCGCTCTCAATATCTCTGTTCATAGTGCTCCTCGTTAAATTACCAATTGAGTAAAATATCACTCAGAATCGGTGTTAAGAAATGCCGCCAAAGTAGTACGCAACTGCTCCGGAATGTACGGCTTCTGAATTACAGCGGCGTATTCGTCGTCATTGACGTCTTCCTGAATTTCCTCAGAGCTGCAACCACTGCAAATGACGACCGGAATTGCAGGGTCTATTTCGCGCAGGATACGGTATGCTTCTAAACCGCCCATCACCGGCATTTGCAGATCCATAAGTACCAGATTTATCGCGCTTCCTTGCGCACGGTAGATTTCCAGAGCTTCGCGCCCGTTTTTAGCGGTAATAACCGAAAACCCGAGCGCTTTCAAAATGGAGGAGCCGATTATACGAATCGACTCTTCATCATCCACCAGCAAAATAGTGCCACATGCCGCAGTCAAAGGAGCAGGCACGGCTGATTGAGCGGCTTCAGCGATGTTCATCTTGTCATACGATGGAAAGTATACTTTGAACGTCGTACCGACACCAGGCGTGCTGGATAGCTGCAGTGCGCCTTCATGCGACTTGATAATGCCGAGTACTGCAGACAGGCCAAGGCCACGACCGGTAAATTTGGTGGTAAAAAACGGTTCGAATATCCGTTTAAGACCAATGGCGGATCAATTGCCGAAAACATTAATTTATTGAAGCACGGAACACTTCAGGAATATCTACCCGGCCATACCTGCGGCGGTCATGGCCATAGTCATGGATGTTCCCACTAATCAT
>CAYQMO010000050.1:0-8228 GCA_964418315.1 uncultured Geobacter sp.
CCGAGCAGGCGTTGACAGCGCCCCTGCTCCAACAGCGTTTCCGCTTCCAGCGCCCCATTACCACTCTTGGCGTAGATCTCTCCGGCCTTGCCGTAATATACCCCTGCCACGGCATACTGGTTGAGGCGCAGGTCATGGATACGGCCAAGATTACGGTACTGTTCTGCCAGTGATACATCATCCTTCAATGTTTGACGCAGCCCGGCAGACTCTTCAAAAAATGTCCTGGCAGCGGTGAAATTAACCGAATTTTCCATCACTACCCCAAAATCCGCCAGCGCAGCCGCCTGCTCTTTCGCCATGCCGAGGTCGGCAAAGATTCCGACACCCTCTTGCAACGACACGGCAGCATCGCTGAACCGTTCGGCATTTCCCTGTAAAAGACCCAGGCGCAGCAGAGCATCGGCATGTTCGGCCGAATAAGGTTTTTCTTTGGCGAGACTTTTAACCAGGAGATCGGCGTGGATAATCGCCCGATCGGTAAATCCGGCGGCAAAGGCGCTTTCTCTCGCATAGCGGTGCAGCGGCGTACGTTGCTTTGTCATGGAAGGATTCTCGGCAACTATTGCCAGGGCATTTTCAAAAAGGGAGAGCGCCTTCTGGAATGATCCAGCGTTATGTGCCAGTATCCCCGATTTACCATATTCGATGAA
This sequence comes from uncultured Geobacter sp., assembly GCA_964418315.1. Taxonomy (GTDB): domain Bacteria; phylum Desulfobacterota; class Desulfuromonadia; order Geobacterales; family Pseudopelobacteraceae; genus JACRCG01. Next base: position 654 of record CAYQMO010000050.1, read on the forward strand.
GCGGCTTTTACCAAGTTTAGCGGCCTCTGCCACATCCGGTCCCCAATCCCCAAGCAAGAGCCATTTACCTTTAAGCTCTTTACGGGCTTCAGCAAGAGAGTGATCGGCATACGCCGTGATGAACGCCCTGTTTTCCCCGATTGCGCCTTCAGCCTGTGTTCCGGTGGAGAGAAGCAGTGACGGCACCCCATGCAGCGCGGCCAGATGCCCCAGGTTGTAGGACTGACGCAAACCGGCGTACGGTGCGACGATCAGAGAGAGATTTTCCGCATGGCTAAATACCGAGAACGGGTGGCGCAGAGCCGCCTCATCTTCCCATAACGGCAGAGCATAGCCGCTGCCGCCACTGCGCGAGGGGACTTCAGGCAACAGCCCCGCGCGGGACGGGAGCACCAGCGTATGTGCATCGGAAAGCCGCTCCGTCATGCTGACGGAATCAATTTCCGTAAAGGGTGCGTTACCCTGCCACCATCCGGATCGGTCAAGCACCTGACGGCGGAACGGCTTGCGCCGGGAGAACGACTGAACCAGATGGGTGGCGCTGAGTCCCCAGCTTATCACCGGTGCAGTGGCGAAACGAGACGGATCTTCGTATGCGGCCAGAAGCGGTGGTGTTGCATCAAGCCGGGCGTTGAGCGTAGCGTTATCAACAATTTCGCTAGTGATGCCGGCTTTACCGCCGATCGTAAAGAGTAGCCAGCGGCTGTTGTCGAGTGGCGTGAAGCGGAGCAGCGTCTTACCCGGCATGGTTTCCTGAACATCAACCAGCTCAACCGGTTGCGGCGACACGAGTCGGCAGGGTGCTGCTCCTTTCCCGGCGGCACACTCTTTGTTGAACGCCAACTGAAGCGTTTTGAAGCGTTGCTGCGCCACCTTGAATAGCTCCGACTCCGGTAGGGAAACATCTTCTGATCGGGACAAACTGCTGAAATCAACAGAGGCTGCTGCCAGACGGAGCAGACGATCGCCACCCTGTCCATAATATGCTGGCAGACGTTCGAGTTTTGACCCGAAAAGATCGTCAACAGCCCCCTGTTCCTGTTTTATGCGGAGTTGCAGGTACTCTTTGTCAGCCGTCGCAGCCCTGGCAAGAGTCTCACGCAGCCGATCCAGTTCGGCCATGTGCGGCGCAGCGGCGCGGAACTGACCGACCGTGATCGGATCATCCAGCCCGAGAGCTCCACGTCCGAGCAGTTGTACCCGCTCCAGCTCACTCAGCTTCTCCAGCAGGGCAAACGCCTGTTCGGGATTTTTAGCAGCAAGCTGCTCCAACTGCGGAGCGAAGCGAATCATCACCTCGCCCCGCTGCAGATCGTATTCGGTCAGCGGCAGATGTTCGAGCAGCCTGAGCGCCTGATCATAGCGGCCGGTCGCGGCAAGGGCGCGCCATTCAAGCGACCAGGCGGCAGCAAGATGCGCCTCTTCCGCTGCTGATGCCAGGGCAGAGGCAGCTCCGTCATCCACTCCGAGTGCGGTAAGAACAATGGCCCGATTAAGCTGTGCAGTTACCCGCAGGCGATGCTGTTGATGACGCAGTTCTTTATCGTTGCTGTCAGCAGGAATAAAAAGAGCCCTGTCCCACCGCTCAAGCGCCTTGTAGCGCAGCGCCTGACGACTGCCATCATCGTTGCACTTTGAAGAGAGGCGGGCAAGAAGCGCTCCGGTATCGTTCAAAAAACGGGCATACACAAGCGACGGAAGAGCGGTACGAGAACTGTTTGCCAAACGGGCAACGCGAACTTCAGCAGCCAGAAAGTCTGCACTGTCACCCCCCCTCCCTTCAGCAGACAGCAGCTCCCCCCAGTTGACCAGATTGAGCATGGCGCTGACAGGATTCCCCGCCTGCAGTGAAAGGAGCGTTGAATTATGAAAACCTTCCGCCGCTTTCGAGGTCTCCCCCAGGGCAAAATCGATATGAGCGGTTCTATGCGATAACAGCGTTACCCCGTACAGGTCGGATGGAGCAATTTTTCCGGCATCGGCAGGATAGCGTTTCAACTGGTTCCTCAACAGCTCTGCGGCAGCCGACGGGTTACCCAGCTCGGAGTTGATTCGCGCCAGATAGATTTCTGCCAGCCTTTGCTCCTGTTCAGCGCTAAAACCGAAGGCGGCGTCAGTGGCGCCACTCTTGTCAAGTGAGATATTAGCGGAGATTTCCAGCAGACCGCCACTCCGTTTAGCCGGTGCTTTCGATGTTGGTGGCTCGGTTTTAATCCTCTGTAACAGGTCGATGAAGCCGTCGCGACTGTCACGGAGCAGTCGCTGCCGCTCTTCACCCGCTGCCAGATGCGCCTCCCGATAGGCGGCAATACTGGCTGAACGGCGATTGGAAGCAAGGTTGCCGGTATGCCCAAGCCCCCGATTCAGCTTAAATGCGGCTTCAAACTGTTCCCGCGCCAAACCGAAGCGATCAGCCTCAAGGTACGCCAGGGCAAGCCGGTCATGGATTTCTGCCGCCGATTCAACCAGACGCGGCACGGCATCCAGCTCTTTTTCAACAGATGCCAGCATGGCGTACAGTTCGGCAGAATTTTTAGCCGCATCCTTGTGCCAGGAAGATGCTGAGTCGAGAAGCGCACGTTCCTGCCGGAGCAGTGAGCGGATTGTTTTCTCAAAAACGCTCCATCCGGCAGATGGGGGCGCATCCGGCGGAGAAGTTCCCAGACGTTCAAGTTCTGCGGTAATCGCCTGCTGTTCCGTCAATGCTGCTTCTCCGGAGGAGTTGCGTCGGTCGGCGGAAAAAAGCCGTTCAATAACGCGCCTTGACAGACGGCCAAAGAGATCAAGAGGGCGGGACGGGTTCAAGCGCTCTTCCGTCAACTGCAGTGCCCTCAGATAGCCGGTAATTGGCGCTTCTTTCTCGCGCATCAGGAATGCTGTTGCAGCATAACGCTGCTGAAAGATCAGCTCGGTATCAACATTATCAAACGGAATCTTTGACTCCAACCGCTGGCTGTAGAATTTCCAGGCGGTCGCTTTGCTGCCGAGCAGATAGGCAATATTGCCGATGTTCAGATCCAGGCTGGCACGGTTTTCCGGCTGTTCCAGCGGCCTGTTGAGCAGCCAGGCTCTGCGGTAGAAGGCCAATGCGCGTTCCAGCCCACCTCGTTCGCCATACACTGTTTCAGCAATCTCGGCAAGATAGCCGCGCGTCTGGGGGGGATATTCTGAAGACGGCATCCGGTCGGCTGAGCGGGATATAAGGCGATCCGCCTCTTCAAGCTGTTCTTTTCCCGGCAGATAGGTCAGAGTCAGGCCGGTGGCGTAGAGCAGCACCGGATCATCCGGATAGGAGCTGAGTAGTTTACGGTAGAGATCTAGCAGCTCTTTTGCCTGCCCCATGGCGGCAACCGATTTGATGTAACCGCGATGCGCCTCGACGCTGCGACCGTCATACCGTATCAGATCGAGGAAAGTCGAGCGGGCTGAAGCAAGTTCACCGAGGCGATAGAGGTTTTCGCCCGCTGCCACTGTTTTGCGAATGTATGCGGCTCTGGCCAGTTGATAAAGCGGAGTATCCAGCGGCTGTTGGCTCATTTCCGTTTCATAGAGCGCCTTGGCTTCAGCATAGCGCTCTTCGCGATACAACACCTCAGCCAGGGCAAAGCGAGCCGCAGCGGTCGGTGTCGCAATGACCGGAAACTTTTCGAGCACTGTGCGATAGGCGTCTTTGGCTTTCGCCCATTCGTTCGACCGGTACGCCACATCCCCCTGGCGGTTCCAGGCACCCATTGCCAAACGGGGGAGTTGCGTCCGGTACTGCTCCGCCAGTGCCGAGAGCGCCGCCGGATCGTCATGATCGCGTGGAGAGACCAGATCCAGAACGGCAGTAATAGCCGCTTCGGCCCACTCCTCCTGATCGCCGTACTTAGCGGCAACATCGACGAGAGCGGCATGTGCTCCCCCCCCTTTTTCCAGTTTCACCAGCAGCAGGGCGCGACGCAGGGCAGCTTCAGCCTTGAGCGGGGTGGAGACCTCTTTAAAGCCGACAACCAGTTCGATAAGGTCGATCGCCGTCAACTGATCGGCTGCGCCGCCACCAAAATCTGTCAGCAGACGGGCAGAGTCGATCAGAGAACGAGCCTTGGCGTCAGCCCCTTTTCCGTCAGCCGCAGACTCCATGGCACGTCTCGCTTCATGGATGATTTCCTGACGGCGTTGCAGCAGGACAGCATCACCACAGTTCTCTGCCGCCTGGATCCTGATCCGGGCGATGTCGGCCAAGGCAGTTTCGTGTGAAAACCGGGCGTAGCGGCGCGCTACTTGAGCGTACTGCTCTCCGGCCCGAACAGCTTCACCCCCCTTCTCCATCAGCCCGGCCAAAGCCAATCCTGCCTGCGCACCCTCCTGAGTCGGCAGATCTTCCCTTGCCAGAACACGGGTGACGGCAAGTCTGGCGTGAGCCGGGTCAGGTGGCTGACGTTCCAGCAGAATACGCGCCAACGCCCACTGCTCGGAGACGGTAGCGCGATCTGGGATTTCTCCGGAAGAGGGAAGCGACATCACCTGTCCACCACCGGCAAGACCGGCGACAAAGTAAAAATGATCCCCCGCAGGTATTGGAGCGACCGCCATTATTCCGGCAGAGGTAAGGGGAGCGGCAAACGGAAAGCCGTCATCGCCTCTCCTGTTAAGATTCAGGCGGTAAATCTGCCCCGTCTCCTGTCCGTTCGGAGTATTGCCACCGGCAGCAGACTGACGGGTAAAGAGCAGCGAATCGGCACTTTCCCAGGCAGGGTAGAGGTCACGTTCTGGGCCGCTGGTAAGTTGCCTGATGGTTCCAGTCTGTTCGTTCCAGATCCAGAGATCGCCATTTGGATCTGCTTTCCGCGACACGAACAGCCAACTACCCCCATCCGGCGAGGGCGCGGCAAACGCGGCATCAATATCGATCGGCAGCCTCTCGATTCGATGATCTTTGAGGGGCAGCCGCATCAACTCGCGCTGTACGGAACCTGGTAGCTGCCGCTGATATACCAGTGCCGAGCTGTCACCGGTAAAGACCGGCGCATCGTCGGCAGAGTCACGACCGGTCAGCCGCTGCGCCATAGCATCGGCTTTGCCGGTATTGATCAGCCAGATATCCCCCTTGACATCACTCTCCGCATCAACAAATGCCACCAGAGTTCCATCGGCGTTGAGGGCAGGCGCAGCGAGACGCACAGGGCTCGAATGAAGCAGGCGCGGCAACTCAGGAACTGCGGCAAAGGTGTAGAGCCAGAGTTCATCCCCCTTGTCGCCACGCTCGACAGTAACCATCCGTGAACCATTGGTGGCACGGGGCGCGTAGAGAACCTGCCGCGAGCTGAATATAGCCGGTTGTGGAACAATTTCCGGGCGTGAACGTGGCGCAGGTCGTGGTACCGCAGGTGCCAGCAGCTCATCGCCGAGCGGGAGAGCCATTGCAGACGAAGTACAAGTCACCTGAAACAGTACCAATAAAGCAATAGTCATGTAAAAAGCGTTTGAAACACGGAGCAACGGAGCAACGGAGAAAAAACTGAGAAAAATTTGTTGGAATAAGCATTGTTGAGATTTACCGAATTGGTGATAAATATATCTCCTGAAAAACCGTGGTTTCTCCGTTGCTCCGTTGCTCCGTGTTATTTTATGAGCCGTTACTTCATTCATAGCGTAATCCACCGACCATCCACTTCCTGCACCTTGGCACCGGGGGCGCTGTTCTGGCGATTGACCCGGGCAAAGACCGCGCGTATTGTCGGGAGATCTTTGATGGTGAAGTTTTCATTGGTCTGCACCACCCGCATCATCAAGGTTTCACGCGACTGGTTGACCTCTTTCACCACCTGCTGAAATTCGGCATCGCTGTAGTTGGCGGCAAACGACTTCAATTCCTCCGGAGCAACTTTGGGGCTCTCGCGGGGAAAGGGAGTTAACAGCCCCACGTTATTCTCACCAACCCAGCCGAATTTCTTGAAGATTTCGATATCATCAGCATGAAAGGCAATGGTCTCAAGTGCCCTGGTAGCATCAACCTGCTCCGGTGTGTGGCGCGGCGGGGCTTCTATCCTCCCGGTCGGAGACACCCCACGAACCGAGGCAACCAGCAGCATATCCTCACTCAGGCGGTTATACGTTCCAAGAACCTGGTTTTCCAACGATGTCCGTTCGCTTACCACGTTGACATCGACCTTGGCGAGTGTGCAGCCCAAAGCTGATAAAAGCAGAGTGAATAACACGGAGCAACGGAGCAACGGAGACGTTAAATCTTTGATATTCAAACTAAGTTCCGAAAATCTATTTTTCATAACTCCTCCGTTTCAATGACAACTCCCCTTCTGACCCGACAACAAGCGTGTCAGCCCTTACCAGGTCGAGAAAACCACGTAACGACATTATCTTTTCTCTATATTTGACAAGCTCCTGACGTAACAACAGTTCCGGAATTCGTACACGATCAACTTTCGGCAGCTCAATCGCAACTCCCTTAATAGAGGCTTCACCCTCCACGTTAAACGCGCCATCAACCGCAGTGGCACGCAGCCCTTTCAGGTTACCCTGGCGCAGCATTTTGCGTTGGGCAACCATCTGTTCGTTCCGCTCGTACGGATCAAGGCTGAAGAGCGCCTTTTCCAATGTATCGGCACCAATTTTTCGCAGATTAATCGTAAGTCGCAACTGTTCAAACAGCTCGCGTTGTTCGGGGGTAAGTGGCGCAGAAAAATTCAACTCGCCGGTCATTTCTGCGTCCTGATCCGTCTGTAGCTGTTTGCCCTCTCTCGGCAGAAGATGGCTTATATCCAGATTTGAAAAGGAACTGGCGGTAACGACAACCGGGATCTTGGGTTTCAGCTCAAATACCAAGCGGGCAAGTATTGTCCCGCCGAGCAGATCACCCTGAAAGAAGCTGAGGCCGGTTTTTTCCTGACTGAAGAGGAGGTCACCCTCCAGCGCTGTAAGAACCAGAGGCAGCCCCCCGGCTTTGGTCGTTACGCGCCGGATTGAAAAGGATCTGGCACCCAGGAGATCACCGCGAAGATCGTCATGGATCCGTCCGACAATTCCTGCCGCTCCGGGGTTGGCAACTGCAACAGGTGTCGGGCGGACAAGAGCCGCCGAAAGCGGTGTCCAATTGTCCCCCTGAGAGGCAACCGCAAGGGAATAGTTCCGATTGATATTAATTTTGGAGTTCATCCCCTCTATCTTTGTCCCGTTGGCGAGTTGAGCCCCGAAATCCACTGTTGCCAATGAGCTGCGCAGAGCCAGTTCACGGCCGGCGGTAAGATCGACGCGAACAGCGCCGTCAACTGTTCCGTGCAGATCGAAATCTGGAAGCAGATGTTTCAGGTCGTTTTTGAATTCCCCCTTGAAAGCGGCAAACAGCGTAGCGTCCAACCGCTTGATCAGAGTTGCCGTGCTGAACGGTCGCTTTTCATCCAGCAGCGTATCGATACGGCTCACGTTTAGCTCGGCCTCATGCTGTAATGCCAGCGGATCGATGCGGAATTCTTCGCCCAAACGGAACTCCCTCCAGTCGTTAAGCCAGCCATTCAAGATAAAAGAACCTTTCTGTGGTGGGAGTTTTTCAGCGGCTCCCGGAAGGCCGCTCACCGC
>CAYQMO010000050.1:8328-19576 GCA_964418315.1 uncultured Geobacter sp.
GCGAGATCCCAGGCGGCAGAGACAACTCCGTCTCCCTTCAGGCCGGATGGCATAAACGATGAGACAATCGGCAGGAAGTGCCGCAGATCAAGCCGGGCAGTGCCGGTCGTAGTTGCGCGTTGCGGTGATACCCCGGAAAGAGCCGCCTCTGCAGCCACCTGGAGAGCTTCACCAGCCGATATTCTGGCAGCGGCGTTTTTGAATGATGGCTTCGCACCTTCTGCTGAGGAGAGACGAAGATCGTTTACCGTCAGCGAGGCGGTCAGCGGAAACGAACCATAGCGTTTACCCTCGCTGGCTCCCTGCAGAGCAGCGGCAGTGAAGGTACATTCCGGGAGAGTGGCTTCAATGTCGCCATTTTCAGCAAATCGGACAAGAAGGCGGAGCTGTTCATGAGCTTTTTCAAGCGTGAAGCGGGTGCCGCTTGATGCACGCTCCAGATCAAGGGATTGAGTTACAGTAGCGGATGCGGCAATTTTACGCGGCGAGGCGCTTTTCAGATTGAGGTCGCTGACGGCCACCCCGACAGCTCCGTGCGCCCCCAGTATTTCTAATGGGTGAGTACCGGATAGCGACACCTTTTTGATTCTCCAGAGCAGATTGGCTGCAAGTTTTACCGGCAATTTTGCAACAAGCGGAGATGCCGCCTGTTCGAGAAGCAGTTCAACATCGGCAGCAGTCAGTTCACCATTTTTCAGAGACAGCCGCACTCGGGGAAGCCTGGCAGCAAAACCGGCAACGGAGATATCTCCGTTATTAGCGGAGCCGGTCAGTTTCAGATTAAGGGAGCGGAGGGTCAGGTTGCCGGAGAGATCTTTGAGCGGAATGTCAGGAGAGAGAAACGGTGCAGCGATGGAACGCGCCCTGGCAAGATCAAGTCGCATGGGGCCAAACTTCAGCTCCAGTGACCGTGCGGGAACAGTAGGATTGTGAACGGAGGCGCTCCACGCTGCATCGAGAAGATCGGAGATTGCAACAGTGCCGCCAGGAAATTCAACCCGTTGGCGTATATGATCGGTAACAATCCGCTGCTGCAGCTTCACGTTCAGCGGTGCGACCTGTTTTGTCTTCAGCAGACCGCCCTTTGCAGCCACTCCAACTCCTTCAAGCGTCACTGTTGCATGCAGATCGCGCTCTGCATCAGCTTTCGCCCGCAGCAGCAGTTCGATAGTGCCTGCCAGTTCCGGAATTTCAGGTGACATAAAAGGGTGGGCAACTGTCATCAACTGCTTCAGATCCAGTTTCAAGCGTGCTGAAAAGCCGTCCGTCTGCCCCAGCCCCCCGGAGAGAACAAGGCTCGTACCGGGCGTCGCAGCAGTAGCGTCGAACAGTGCCGAAGCTGGATGAATCCGTCGTTCTTTGTTCACAAGATCATTTACTTTGGCAATGAAGTTGATCTTCCCCATTTCACGGCCATCAACTATTACGTGACCATTAACCTGAGCGGCGACCGGCATTGTCGCCAGCGACGGCATGGCAAAGTGGAAAGAAAAGTCATTGAGTCGCAACTCTTTCCCTGGGTTCGGGGCTCGATATGTGACTTGAAGTGGCGCCATTTCAAGCTGAACACGCAGATCTAACGGCAACGGAAAATCAAGCCGCTGAAGATTTTGAATCGCTTCGGCCAATTGCGTCAGAGGATCTTTGTTTTGTGGTAGAGCTGCTTTGGCTGGACCGGGAACAAGTTCAGCCTGAACATTTCTGATTTTGACCACCAGATCAACGCCAAAGCGTCCATCAACCCCGCGACTGACTCCCGGAGAGATAACAAGCTGGTCTATATCGATTTTATGAAGTGGTGCGGGACCATCCCCGAGCTTAAACCTCGAAAGCGCAAGGCCATCGGTCCAGGTCACAGTCAGGTTCGCCCAGGTCACCTGGCGTTTCAATGAGGTTGACAAGGTTTTCTGAATGCGGATCTGCACAGATTGACTGCTGACAAGAGTCGGGAGGAGGGCAATGGAGAGCAATAGAAGCGACAAAACGATTGCGATTAACAGCGCCGCTATTGTGAGAATTCTTTTTATCGGTATGTTCCGTGTTGCTGTTATCATATATTGTGGCGGTTACGACCGGAACCGATTAAATTCGCCTGACGAGGGAGTATAGCGGCTATGTAGAAAGTCTCAATTCAATGCCGTTTAAAGTATAGTTCACTTCCACCGTAATGTGAACCAATTCCTCGTGTATACTCAACTGCCGTTTGAAATATTCCGGTTCGGCAGGTATTTCCGTAATCAGAGAAAGAATGCAGGCATATTTTCCTTTGCCCACTCGCCATACGTGCAGGTCAGATATATCAGCCTTAATAGAACCGTTCTTGATGACATCCCTTATTTCCTCAACAACGGGTGTGTTCATCTCGGCATCAAGCAACACCATCCCGGTATCGCGCAATAACCCAAATGCCCATACCGATACCAGAATCGCACCGACTATACCCATCAGCGGATCAAGCCAGTTTGCGCCCAGAAATTTACCACCGAAAAGTGCCAGAATTGCAAACACAGAGGTAGCCGCGTCTGCAACTACGTGGAGATAGGCAGAGCGCAAATTAAGGTCATGATGGTGGTCGCCATGCCCATGGTGGTGACCGTGGCTGTCCGGGCTCTGCCCCTCTTTGAGCAGCCAGGCGCAGACAATGTTTACTACCAGACCAATTATGGCAATGGCTATTGCCTGGTCATATTGAATTGCTGCAGGCGATAACAGGCGCATGACTGATTGAAACAACATCGATCCGGCTACCAGCACCAAAAAAATTGCGCTGGTATAGCCACCCAGCACCTCAATTTTCCAGGTGCCGAAGGCAAAACGGGAGTCGTGGGCTAAGTGCCAAGCTACCGAATATGCCAAGGCTGAGAGTCCAAGGGCCAAAGCATGCGAACTCATATGCCAGCCGTCCGCAAGTAACGCCATCGAGTTGAACCACCAGCCGCCGAAAATTTCAGCAACCATTGTCACTGCAGTCAGCACAACCGCCAGCCGTGTGTTTCTCTCAGCTAAAGGGTTTCCGACATCAAATACATGAGAATGCGTCTCATTCAAATCGTCAATGTTCCCTCTCTATTGAATTGAAATGCAACTTGTTGTTGCTGAGACAAAAAAATTACCGCTTGTCACAGCAGCATCCACACGATAACCCATCAGCTTTGCGAAAGGACTCGCGCCCTTCCTTCAATGTCAGCCACGCTATAAATAATGCTCCAGCCGCATCAAGATAGCCTATATTTGTAATCTCGTATCCGATACTTGCCACCAGCAAAACAACCGACAGGTATACACAAGCCTTTGAGCAGGCGGCATCAGCAAGAATTGCTTCAGAATCAAGTGCGTTACCGACTTTTGTTTTTTGCTGTATAAGGTACCACATGAATAATATCGAGATGAGCGATATCAAAATCCCGAATAGTGTGGTTTCCGGCTTGTGATTGAAGCAGATATTTGTTACGGCCATGATGGCAAGCCCGGCTGAAAGCATGTAGAATGAACCGCCGGTAATCCTTAAGGCTCGCTGCTCGAATTCATCGCGGGTTTCTCCGTTGTTAGCACGAATACGCTGTAGCATATGCCAGATGCCGACGGCTGAAATTACTTCGATAAAAGAGTCTACGCCAAATCCGAAAAGTGCCAGAGTTTCGTCTGATGCCCCGAACCACATCGACACAATTCCCTCAATAAAATTGTAGAGAATTGTAAATATGGCAAGACGGTTCGCACTCTTGTACAGCAATTCATTGCTGCTGGGCGTCATCTCAAATCCTTAAACCGAAGATATTCTCGGCGACACTCTTTTCCAGCGCCACTTGGGAATTGTCTATCTGCAGAACAAAGGAGGGGAATTTTTGACGTATCTTTATGGTTTTACCAGAAGATATGCCATGTGAGTACAGCTTGTTGATGATGATATGATCATCACTCTTGATATAAGATACCTTTACAGTATCTCCCACGTTCATCTGATCGAGCGGTTTTACGGCAGCCTGGATCGAGACGTCAGCCCTCTTGCAGCACTCTCCTTCCGGAATGGGTGATCCATGTGGGCATTCCCGAGGGTGGCCAAGCAGTGTGCAGATTGCTTCCGTAAGACCCGGCGCAAGTACATGTTCATATTCGCAAGCGGACTCCTCGGTCTCCTCAGGAGTCATGCCAAGGATATCGGCAAGCAGTCTCTCCGCAAGCCGGTGCCTTCTTATAATCGGGCCTGCCTCGCTTTTCCCCTTCTCTGTCAGGTGTATCTCTCCATCGGAAACCGTAATAAGCCCGGTTCTTTCAATCGATGAAATAAGCTCATCACTAACCACATAATCACCGTTAGACCTCATTCTCAGGACATCTATGGTGCATCTTCCCTTCTCTTCAAATGTCCAGACGGCTTCCAGTATCTCTGCATTGATGTCAAAGCATTTCATGTTCAGCTCCTTTCTAGTAGACGATATTAAAATAATTCAGAATATGGTTAACGGCACCACCGGTAAGGATCGCACATGCTGAAACTGTAGCGATAATTGCAAAAGCAGCCTTCGAGCCATGTTCTTTGATCACCAGCAGAAAATTGGTTACACATGGGATAAAAAGTATTGTTACGATCATGGCTACAACAAGCTGCCGACTGTTCATAGTGCCGACGTCAACAAGCTGCTGCAAGATTGCTACTCCGGCTTCACCGCGAATGAACCCCATAATCAACGATTCGGCAAACCGTTCCGGAAGACCGAGAAAACCCACGATTACCGGTGACATGGCGCGCTCTAAAAGAGCAAGAAAACCAATTTTATCGAGAACGAACAGTGAAATCGCGCCGGCAAAAAAGAGTGGCAAAGCCTCTTTAACAAAGTGTGTCGAGCGATGATAGGTCTGCTTTATGACATTACGCAGACTCGGTATTCTGATTGGTGGCACATCCATGATGAATTGTGATGTATCGGTTGGAAGCATTTTGCTTAGTATGAGACCGGAAATAATCATCAGTGAAAATATGACGCCAAATACTGTCAAAAAGGCGCCAAAGGAGACCTTTGCCATAATCACAAGTATTATACTAAGCTTTGCCGTACATGGTATGCCGAGTGAGAGTAAAAAAATTGCAATCAGGCGCTCTTTTCTTGTTTCAAGCACTCGAGTCGCAATGGTTGCCATGGAGACACAGGAGAAGCCGAGCATGATCGGAAGTAGAGCCTTGCCATTCAACCCGATTTTTTTGAACAGACGGTCCAGAAGGATCGACAACCTGGATATATAACCGGAGTCCTCAATAAAGCCGAAGGTGAAATAAAAGGCTATCAGTATCGGCAGAACCAGTCCCAGAGAGGGAACCAGTCCCATCGTAAACAGACCGTATTTGCCCATGATCATCTCCCTGATGAACGGATATGGTATCAATTCCACCATTGCGTTCAACGGGGTACCGATTATCTCGCCGAAAAAAACATTCATCATGAAATCAACCACGAAGCTGGCGGCAAATTTTCCAACAATATAATAAAGCGCAATCATCACAATAAGCAGAATAACTGCTCCGCTGACAGGTCCCCTGGCATAATCGCCGATCTTCTCCATTAATGGCGTTGATCTGACCGGAGTCATAAAAGTGGATTCATGGAAAATTTTGTTGGCAACGTATTCACGGGCTTCTGCCAGAACCCTGTCCAGTGGCCTATGAAAAAGCAGGCGGGCTTTTTCACGATGAGCTGCAACTGTTTTGTCTCCTTTCATGCCACCCTGTTCAATTGCCCACTCCGAGGTTTCGCTCGCATCTGCAAGACAGAGTGAGACCAGCGCTTTCCTGGACTTGATTTCGTCAGACATCATTTCTTCAAGAGAAGAGTTTATCTCTGTAAGTGCGGGGGTCAATTTGACTGGAAACTGTGGAACCTTTGCTTTCAAAATTGCTGAATGTAGTGCTGCAATGCCAACGCTATCAGTAGCTATAGTCTCGATCACAACCGTCCCAAGTTTCTCTTCCAGGATATGTCGCTTGACTTTCAGCCCCATCTGATCGGCTTCGTCCACCATGTTCAGCACCAGCACAAGTGGTATCCCGAACTCGGCCAGTTGCCCGGTGAAAGCAAGCATACGCTTCAGGTTTTTCGTATCAGCAACTTGAATTATCACATCAGGTTTTTCTTCAATTAGAATTTTGCGGGCAACAACTTCATTTTCATACAGATGTGTCAGACCGTATGTGCCAGGAATATCAATGAGTTCAACATCCTCTCCGTCGACCTTGAATATCCCCCTTTCTACAGAGATTTTGGTTCCGGGATAGTTCGAGCTTGTGGTTCTGGTTTTTACAAGAAGCCTGAAAATTGTGCTTTTACCAACTCCAGGCATCCCCGCAATAAGTATTTTTTTCATTTTAAAATTCCTTTTAAAGATAGAGTGGTAGTCAATTTAGTTGATAAGTGATACGAAACAGAGCCAGTAATGAAATCCATTCTCATTTTAAATGACAAAAAAATTCAGCTTTTATATATTTAAAAGCTGATTTACGCCTAAATTCACGACTATTTCAGTTGCTTTTTGATACCGGATGTCAATATAGAAAGAAAATTATGAGGTGTCAACAAAAAACACAAAAAAACTGAGGCACATTCGTTCTTGCTTTACATCTCGCGATTCTGTTATAGTTTTCAGCCATTTTACCAGCTTGACAGGATCACCGAAAGGATCTCTCCATAATGTTGAAACTTTTTGATTATTTGTTAGGAATGTTCTCAAATGACCTTGCCATCGATCTCGGCACCGCTAATACCCTGGTTTATCTGAAGGGGAAAGGTATTGTCGTGAGAGAGCCGTCAGTTGTCGCTGTGCAGAACATGTCGAACGGCCAGCAGAAGGTGCTAAAAGTAGGAATGGAAGCAAAGCAGATGTTAGGGAGAACACCAGGCTCTATTACCGCTATCCGCCCAATGAAGGATGGGGTTATCGCAGATTTTGATATTACCGAAAAGATGCTGCGTTATTTTATTCACAAGGTACATAATCGTAAAACCCTCGTTCGCCCACGCATCGTTATATGTGTGCCTTCCGGTATAACTCAGGTCGAAAAGCGCGCGGTGAAGGAATCGGCTGAGTCGGCCGGAGCCCGCGAGGTATACCTGATCGAAGAACCTATGGCGGCTGCCATCGGCGCAGGGTTGCCGATCACCGAGGCATCCGGCAATATGATTGTTGATATCGGAGGTGGAACTACTGAAGTTGCTGTCATATCTCTGGCCGGTATTGTCTACGCCCAGTCGACCCGCATGGGTGGCGACAAGATGGATGAGGCGATTGTTCAGTACATACGTAAAAAATATAACCTGCAGATAGGCGAGCGATGGGCAGAGAAAATCAAGATCGAGATTGGTGAAGCATATCCGGGCACAGAAACGCTGGAGATGGATGTAAAAGGACGAGATCTGGTCTCCGGCATTCCGAAAACAATACAGGTTAATTCGGACGAAATCCGTGAAGCATTGAAGGAGGCGGTAAACGCTATAGTTGATACGGTGCGTATCTGCCTGGAAAAAACACCAGCAGAGTTAGCGGCTGATATTGTTGATCAAGGTATTTTTCTAGCCGGTGGCGGTGCATTACTGAGAAACCTGGATCTTTTGCTGCGGGAGGTTACCAAAGTGCCGGTTCTGATTGCCGAGAACCCTCTTGACTGCGTCTGTCTTGGTTCCGGAGTGGTTCTGGATGAACTTGACCTGCTGCGTCGCGTCGCAATAGATTCATGACTTTTCAGGCAACAGTGTTGCCGAAAAATGACTTACTCCCCACTGCAGGATAGTGTGACATGAAGATCCGGTAAGTTCGTTTGGAGGATTGAGGCCGAGAAAACGGAGCGCGGTGAGAAGCAGTGCCGACTCTCTTCCGGAGAGAGTGCCCAATTGATGTGAAAGGAGATGATCCCGTTTACTCAGCTTTACCCCATCAGGCCCGGTTACCAGCGGCAGGTGGCAATAATCCGGCCTGGGAAGAGCAAGCAGACGCTGCAGATATATCTGGCGCGGTGTTGAGGAGAGCAGGTCTTCACCCCGTACCACCTGGTTTACCCCGGTCAGATAATCATCAACCACTACCGCCAGTTGATAGGCAAATTCCCCGTCACCCCGCCGCAGAACAAAATCACCGGAAACCGTAGAGAGCTCCTGACAGACAGTTCCTCTCCGCAGGTCGAAAAAACTAACCTCATCATCCGGCACTCTGACCCGCCATGAACGTATGACCGCTGTAGCTGCATTGATACCGCCCCGGCATCTGCCGGAATAGGGAATGCCGTCGTCTTCCGGGTGTGGAGCCGAAGCGCTCCGGGCTATCTCCCTACGTGAACAACAGCAGGGGTAGAGCATTCCGCTCTGCTGCAAAAGTTCAAAATAATGCTGATATTCCCCCCGATGCCTACTCTGATAAGCAACTTCACCATCCCAGAGCAGACCGAAAAGCTCCAGCGTCCGCATGATATCATCTGCCATTCCAGGTATCTGGCGATTAGCATCCAGGTCGTCAACTCTCAGCAGCCAGCGACCGCCACGCTGTTTTGCCATCAGATAGCTGCCGACCGCTGCAACCAGAGAACCGGTATGAAGAGCTCCGGTCGGAGATGGTGCAAAACGCCCGACAACTGAGCCACCTGTTTTTATACTCACGGAAAGCGTGCTGTTATTTTGCAAAAGTACAGCAGTAATCCGTGACAACCTTCACCTTCATTATAAAGGTGTTATTTGCCGGTACACTGAATGTTTCGCCTGCAACTACCTGTTTCCACTCTTTTTCATCCTTGAGCTTCCATTTCAGCTCTCCGGAGAGAATTTCCAGATCCTCATGATTAGCGGTAGTGAACTCATACTCACCCGGCTGCATGACACCAAGCGTTTTTTTGCTCCCATCGGCAAAAAACACTGAACGGCTGGTGACCTGACCGTCAAAAAAAATATTGGCCTTCTTGACAACGGTGACGTTTTTAAATTCTGACATTGTAAGCTCCTTATCTAATGATAGTATGCAGATGGTTATACCTGATTTTGGGCGGCCCAGGAAAATAAAAAACCCGCTGAATTTATCCGGCGGGTTAAAAGGGCTCGCTGTTTAGCGGCAAACTAATTGAATGTGCCGCGAATCAGTTCTGTTTTCCAGGTAACTGCTGTGCGTCCCGTCGAATGGGGAACATCAAACTCCGGAACTATTATCGGCAGCGAGAGTTTGATCCGGCCATTTTCGACTTCGGCAAAGGCGCGGGCTGATTTGGCCAGACCGTAGGCGGTTCCGGCCAGAACACCTGCTGCGGCGCCATATATGAGATTATTTCCCAAATGGTCAGACGGGCGCTTTGTAAAAGCAGCCAAAGCACCACCAATCAGCGCACCGACAGCAGCACCGTAAAAGGCATCAGTAAAAACCTCCCTGATGGTTTCGTCTCCGGCCGTTGCGGAAGAAACGGTCGTGAGCAGAGAAACCAGCGTTATAACGGCAATAAAGCTTTTGATTTTTTTCATAACGCGTAAACCCCGCATCAAGTGCTATAAATTTTGAGGCATCTCTCTACCATACAGCAAAACATTTCGTCAAGTTTTTTGGCCGGCGACTCAAAGACACCCAACGGCACCCTAATGCCATTGGAAAAAACGGCATCAAGCTTGAAAACTGCCTTAATCACAGCCCCTTTACCAAAGTTGCCGAAACCTCGTTGAAATGCACTATCCTTTTCCCCTGTCCGTTCAGGGTATTTTGAACAATAAGCCTCCAAAGATTTCTCTCTGGAGGCTTAAAAGTTGGCAAATAGTTGTCAGTTACATCTTGTGTTCGCCATGCTGGTGTTTCATCTCTTTTTTGTGACCGCCGCCATGACCGTTTTTGTGCTCTTCTTCGGTCGCTTTCACAACATCATCAAAGGTTACCAGTTTGCCGCCGTTTGCTTTTATGAACGCTTCAGCAGCATTTTTGTCGGCAAAAGCCCATTTTGCCTCCGGTGTCATAACCCCTTTTTTGCTGCCGCCGATGACCCAGGTTGCGGTTTTGGCATCAATCAGTTTTTTACTGTTGTAATCGCCAACTTCAGCTTTTTTGACCTCATTTTTGGTCAGGTTCATGTCAATGACTGCACAATTTATGCTGCAGACTCCAGTGCTGGTGCCATCGATGTAGGTTATCATCATACGACTGTGAGCATACTTGGTGCGATCCATATTGCAGTATTTGCAGTTTTGCGGATCTTCAACCTTTGCTCCGGCAGCAAAAATGGTGGTAGCCATTGTCAGCATGAGTGTTACAATAATCCAGACTTTTTTCATAGTTCCTCTCCTTTATTGTTTTAGTAATGTCTGCAAGCAGCTTTGAACAGTTAAAACCTGTACGATATCGTTGAATAAAAATTTCTTCCGTTTTCAGGGACTTTTAGTCCGACTCCGTTGGCAAACGGGTCCCGGGCAAAGGAAAGGTGGCTGTAGTATTGCTGGTCAAATAAATTGTTGATGCCAATAATCATCGAAAAATTATTATAATTCAGCCCGCTTTTTATGTCAGTTGTTGTCCAGCCAGCGGTTTTTTGTTCGTTGAGATTCGGGTCGAGCCGGTCCTGTTCCAGTGCCATATTTTCGGCTATTTCAGTAAAAAAGGTACCGTTGTCATAGCGAAGTGAAACAGACCCTTTGAGTGGCGGAATCTCGGCAAGCGGTGTGTTGGCGCTTTCGTTCTTTCCTTCCACATACGAGAGCGTTCCTCGTAGAAACAGGTCAAGCGGTAGTGCCAGTTGACTGCCGAATTCTGCTCCCCTGAGTGTTGCATGAATATTCTGGTAGCTTTTTTCAAATGTAGCTGGAACCTGGTAAAAATTAACATAGTCAGTCAGGTCGCTATAAAACAGAGATGCGTTGGCATAAAAACGCTCATTTGCGTATTTAATGCCGATGTCAGCTTGATGATTGACTGTAGATTTCAACAATTTATTGCCGTGCCAGTATTGTGATGTTGCACTTTGAGCCATAACCGGAACATCAATATAAAGTTCCTGCTGGTCAGGTGTGCGGGTGCTGCGTCCAATGCCGGTAAAAATGTCAACTCCTTTGACCGGTGTCCATGTCAGTTGCATATTTGCGCTGAATTCAGTGTAGTCCCGCGAAGTTCCTGATGTAACCAAAGTGTTACTTTTGTTTGCCTCTATCCAGGTGATATCCCCCCTGAGTCCGCTTTTTAAGCTCAACGTACTTGATAACGGGAGCTGATACTCACTGAATAGTCCAATATTGTTAATGCTTACATCGGG